>CAYZDF010000111.1:0-6844 GCA_964477085.1 uncultured Gracilibacteraceae bacterium
TATGTGCTTGCAGGAGAGGCATGTAACTACTCAAAGTGGTAAAGTTGGGTTAAGCATCTATGATACCGGTACTGTGATAAATGCTAAGAATATTCGAGTAATCGCTGAGTGACGGGTAGCGTCATTGCTGACCACCACTACTGCGCTGAAAGAAGAACGTGCTCACAATAACATGAAGTAACTGGCAGAAGCAAATGAGTAAACGAAAAGGGAGCGATAATGAGTCAAAAGGTACAGGCTGTTGCTGTTTGCCCCAAGTGCAACAATAAGTTTAAAACAGAAGTCTACAGAACTGTATGGGGGGAGAGGAAAGAATACCGTGATCAAATTGCCAATGACAAGATTAATCTCGTCCAATGCCCGATATGCAACGCAAGTATTCATTGCGCTAGTTCATTATTATACAACGACACAGATACGCGTTTCGCCATTTGGTGGGAACCCAAGCATGATGCAGACATAGACTCTGCTATAGCTTTTTGGAAGGATAAGTTTGGGGCTGATTTTTACCTTTGTAATGCGCTTAGAATTCAAGATTGGCATGATTTCAAAGCAAAGATTGCTCAAGCTTATGGTTACGCAACTACAGAAGAATTACTCAAAACGATACCAACCAGAAAATACAACAAATTTGAATCCCCAAAAGCCCAATCTAAAGATTGTGTTCCCGATGAACCGAAGCCGAAAAACGAAGAACAAACAAGGGATCCTATATCCACGTCTGCCAATAGCTATCATGCTATCAGAAGCGAAAAAAAAGAAATGACCCTAAAACCGGAGTCCGTTTTATCATCAGTGTTAAAGATGCAATTTTTCGGGAGAACAACAGCGATCGTATTTTTCCTAGTTTCTCTTGTTTTGGCAATCGCTTTAGTGCTCAAGTCTGTGGATACAAGCTATTACCCAGGTGGCAACTATAGTGTTGATCAGCAAAAATCTCTTGCCAAGGAATATATAACTGGCGAGAATCGTGTGGCCAATTACGAAAAAGCCTATTTTTGGATCTTGGTCGCTAATGCCAACGGTGCTAGCCTATATGATTATCGCGTGAATGTAGAGTGACTGTTAGACAACACACAAATCACAAGAATACAGGAAACAGCTGATAAGTGGCATAAAGCACATAGAAATCGATAATTAAATTATACGCGAGGATTACTAATGAAGTACTACGAGAACATGAATAACTTGGAAGAAGAATTTGTCCGCGAGAACAAAAACACTATTAACCCATGTCTCAGTTTGACTGAACTAGGAGATCCGGAAGCATCCTTTATGCTGGGATTACTATATTGGAATGAAGCACCAAGTGATCGCTTCAAAGATGAGGGAATTCGTTTGCTGGAAATAGCCGCAGAAAAAGGGAATCTAGATGCCGCTAAACTTCTTTTAAGTATATCCAAAGATTCCATAAGCGAATCCAGTGAGTTAGTAGACGGTTCAGATTCCCATGAATTCGAGATGTATGAACCTACCATTGCTAAAGGAAGAGATAGTGGTGTGGCTAAGAAGTATTACGATACGGAGGATTCTACCGAGTTGTTCTCTTTTCAGGCAATCGAAGAAAGCTATTTGTACCTAATACTCTCCATGTTTGGAATCATTCCAGCCTTAATGTATGGTGTTTATGCATTAGCTGCCGGACTCCGATTTTGTCATCTCCTGTTCAGTCTATGTGTATTTGGTCTGGGTTGTGTATTCTTCTTTTTGAAACAACGCAGCTATTTTATCAGGTTCCTTGAGAATGGGATTTCGATAAATAGAAAAAAAAAGAATCCGGTGTTTATCCCCAGGGAGAATTTGCTTGGGATCAGGCTTTTTGATAGATCTCTCGATCTAGTTCATACAGGTGGTTTATTGGAATACCAAGTTGAGAAATCCTTGTTAAAGGCTAATACCAGGTCACTTAAAGAAAACTTCCACACATATATGTCTGTTTTCCCTTCCCAGTATTACTCTAGTTTACCGGAATTAGAGCTTAAAAGACAGGTGATTCACCATAGCTATAGGCATGCGAATTATACCAAGCTTGTTAAGGTGTTAAATACCGTACTGATACCGGGAGAGGAAATTCTGTATGTATCCAAGTTCCGAAACAATAAGAACTTCATTTTAATAGTGTTAGCATATATGGTAGTCTCCTCATTCATTGCCAGAGGATTATTAATAGCCCTGCCCTTCTTGTGGTTATTATCCTACCGTGCAAACATTTATCTGGTTATCACATCAAAGCGTTTAGTGATCTATAAGCACAACTTCAAAACCACTCTGGAGTATGCCTTTAATGACATGAAGCATGCAACACTGGGACGCTCGGGAATAATACTGGAAGGCGACACCTGGGCTGAAACATTCAATATTAAACTGGGGGAACGCGATATTCTGAGTGTCTTAGCAGATAAACTGAGGAATCATGATAATGTAGAAGTCGAGATATACACCTAAGGAGCGATAGATGAGTGGTAGCAAACAGGCGATTCAACAAGAAATCGAAATCAGTCGTATACAAAAATCCCATAAGATAGGGGCATACCTATTCTATATGGATAGCTCACTACAGACTGTCTATTGAAACGAGGCATGTAATCATGAGAAAAGTCACTTTAGTGGATAGAAGAGTGCCGCTTATCCGAGCAAACCTGATGGGGATATTGAGATATTTCTGTCGATTGGTTCAGGGCTCACTATCTGCCAATCATTATAGCTGCGTCAGAGATGGTATTTCAGTCGGCCTTAGACGCTCTATACTCAATCAGTCACTATTATTCACATATAGGAAATCAATATGAAGAATCACTACATGAACTCCACAAGAATATTCATCCTTATCAGCTTGTTGTTGATTATGTTTTGCTTCATTAACTGCAATGCTAGCTCAAACAAGGATACCCAATCTCATACAGAGGCTCCTCTCTGGATGGACGGATGGCTTAACATATCAATACCAAGGGTTGCCAGGTTTCAGGCACCTCCGACCTTGGAGATCCAAGGAGGTGATTACAAAAAGCTTACAGACGCGATCAGGGATGTATTTGAAATCACCTATCACTCTGACCTAACTCTCCAGCAAAAGGGCCTCAACAATCTAGACCCCGAAGCCCGTCAACAGTATTGCCGGATACTTGTGAACACAACTCAAGGCAGCGAAGGAGAGTTTTGCAAGCTTAATGAGAAGCCTACCTATTCCAAAGAAGAACTATCGGAAATTGAAGAGATCTCGAAACTAGAGTTGGAGAAACAATTCTCTATATTGGACTGGTATCCTATTACCGTTGAGAAGATTAACGGAAACTATGCTCTCAAGTTAACTTACCGCAGATCTCTGAAATCGGTCATCAATCCTGTTTTTGTCACGACCTACACATTCCAAAACCATAGGATGATGCACACGATAACCTTGTCCTATCGTGAAAGTGAAAAGAATCTTTGGAAAACAGATTTGGACAAAGTGATTCAGACATTTGTGTTTGACAAACAGTGATAAGGATGTAACTTGAATAAATTGGAACAATACATTACATGGAGTCTTATGAATGACATTGAAAAGGCGATCAGTATAGCCGTTCAGGCCCACAGTGGCCAAAAAGACAAGGCAGGAATGCCTTATGTGCTGCATCCTCTTAGGCTTATGCTCCGGCAGGATAGCCCGGAAGCCATGGTTGTAGCGGTTCTGCATGATGTGGTGGAAGATACGAATGTTACTATTGACCAACTTGCCGAGGCCGGGTTTTCAGGTGCTGTGCTTGAGGCTATCTGGTTGTTAACTCACGATAAAAGCATCCCATACATGGATTACATAAGGGCAATAGCAAACAACACCAGCGCCCGGCAAGTGAAGCTTGCGGACTTGATCGACAACATGGATCTGAGTCGCATCCCCAATCCACAAGAGAAGGATTTCGCTCGGTTGGAGAAGTACAAGATCGCATACCATTATCTGATTAATGCAGACAAGATTTCAACTTAGACTGAATGGGAATAAACACAACCCCCAATAAATGTGATAGGAGGAAGCAGGATGAGACAAAAAAATAGAGTAAAACTTAGTTGTTCAAGTTGTGGACACTCCTTCGAAGCAACCCTGTATAGAACTATATGGGGAGAGCATGACGAAAACCGCAAACTGGTATTGAACGACCTGATCAATGTGGTGGAGTGCCCATCCTGCCACATAATAACCAAGGTCGAGTATGCCTTGTTCTATAATGACACGAATGTATTCTGCGGTGTCTGGTGGGAGCCCCATCCTGAACCTAAGATTGACCAGAGTGCAGCAGGATGGGTCCAGATGTGGGGCGCAGACAACTACATGGCGCAGGCACCCAGAATTAAAGACTGGGATGAATTCAAAGAAACAATACTCAACTTCTATACAGGCGAGTTAAAAGGGACTCCACCAGTTCTGTCCCGTCCAAAGAAGAAGCATAGAAATAGGTTATTCAAGTTACCCCATCTGTCTAAACAACAGGTACTAAAACTTCTGGGAGCGCTGATGCTACTCGGCTCGTTATCTATATCCACCGTGAGTTTGTTTCAGATAAAGGAGCAAAAAAAGGAAGTCGCATATCTTGAGCAAGCAATTGACAGCTCTGACACTGACTACTCATATGAAATCAGTATTCTGGAGGGTAAGATTGATGATTGCGAGAGCCAAATTTACGATCTGGAAGATGAAGTAAATGACTTACAGCGCTATTCGCATTACCACTATTAACAAGCTGACAGACTTTTTTAAAAAGGAAGGGAAGCCTTGATGGCGTGTTAATTATGACACTCAGATTTCTAAGATCTATAAATGGAGGAATAAATGAATAGCAGTGCGAAATGGATTCTTGTATTACTAGTAATGGGGTTCGTTGTTACAACTTCAGATTGTCTGACCTATGCAAATCAAGATCATCATTACTCAATCTCACTTGGAGAAGAATGGGATTACATTGACCAGTCATCGTTAAGACAAGCTGAAACCTATGGTTATGATGCTACTGGACAAAAGAATCGGTACACTAATGGATTTAAGTTAATGCATAGTAATGATTTTGAGTACCCCTACATTTTAATACAGGAGCTGGAAAGAAACTCCGTCTCAATGAAAGACATGGAAGCACAGTTTAGTAACCTCGATGTAGATACATATATCAAGGACAAACATCCAGGATTCAGTAGCTTTCTAGATAACTTGTCATTTAACAAGCCTTTCGCTGATATAGAGAAGGGTATTATCTACATGTTATTGGAGTTTGAAGTGGTAAATGTGGGTAAGACTACATGTCTTATGGGAATGGTGTATGGGAAGAACAGCGTTGTCGGGGTTTATTGCTATGCAGCCAACCCCACTTTTAAAGCTTATAAAGATGATTTCGTGGAGATAATTGAGTCTTGCACATTCGATCCCAATCACGAATATAGCGGAATAATCAAAATGGTGGATGAAAGTGGTATTGCCCGAAAAGGTAGTTGGTTATCAGAACTTGGTACCAAGGCTCTCGGTGGGTTGCTTGCAGGTGGCTTTATGGGACTGACAGCAATTATTGTGCTGATAATTTCACGGATATTCAGAAAGAAACCAAAAGCTCATAGCTACGGTGAGATTGATTATGCAGTAATAAGCATTGAGGATTTGGAGCTGTGGTTAATGGCAATAAGTAATATTAATGAGGCCAATAATTTGGGAGTTACTGCCATCATGAGTGCTTGCGCAGTAACAGAAGATATTGATAAAATCAAGTTAATATTGGAAAAAGGAGCAGACGTTAACCAGACGTCAAATGACGGAATGAATGCTTTTATGTTCGCAAGTGGGTTGAATGAAAATCTGGAAATTGTTAAGTTGATCAGAAGCCAGGTTTCAAATATCGAACATAAGACTAATAAGGGTAGAACGGCGTTATCTTTTGCTGCGGAGTGCAACAACAATACAGAAATTGTATCATATCTTATAACCGAGGGAGCTGATGTAGATTCTAAAGACAATGGTCAAAGAACGCCATTAATCTGGGCTTGTGCTTCTGGGGAATGTGAGGACAATGTGTTGCTTCTCATAGAAAGCGGAGCCAAAATCGATTCTAAGGACAACACTGGCTACACGGCATATAAGCACATCAAAGGGAATGATAAGCTAAAACACTCAAGAGCGCGACACGTACTAAAAGAAAAGACCGGAGCTTGGCTCTGACACTGCTTATCTAATAAAGGGTAATGACTTGAAATATTTGGTATCAATACTCAACTCGGCATTTATGGAGTATACTTTTAAGAAATCTGCAGCTTAAGCGGATGAAGCAAGAGAATCAGATTGCCAAAGAGAAGGCCAGGAAAGGCAAGAACCTCTAAGGAAGCTAATGCATGTGTTGTACCAAACGCCATTTCATGCAGCACATTCTGAGTTATGTGTATTTTTGCAACACATGGTATGCATCTTCAAGAAAGACAAAGCAATATCAAATTGGAGGCATCTATTGGTAAGGGATAACATCCAGTCAAATGTGGTAAACCGCTGGGAGTGAAGTAATTGACAATTGAGAATTGAGAATTGACAATTTGGGGACGGGGTTGATTGAGGATTGAGAATTGCCAATGAAAGGCGGTGAATAGAGAATGGGTGGAGATTAAGACCATTTTCGTGGCGTCACGAAATTGGTTGTGGTAGAAGCGGTGTCCCGCCGCTTGCGACACGAGACGTGTCGAATCCTGTAAAGCGAAGCCGGTCAAGGGATTGTGAGAGGCCTACAAAAAAAGTTTTGGGTTTGTCCAGTTATTGTCCAGTTAAGAGAGAGTAGGTGTGAGGTGTGAGGTCTGAGGTGTGAGGTTTGAGGTGGCAGGTTCAGTTTCTCATTGACAGCTA
>CAYZDF010000112.1:0-6665 GCA_964477085.1 uncultured Gracilibacteraceae bacterium
TCATTACCTGGCTCTTGCCATGAAAGAATTTGGAACAGATGACAGTTCTTATTGGCTCAATCAGAATGGTTTGAATTTGGAAAAACTTATCAATCAATTAGAAATGATCGAAAGACAAGGCCAGCCCTATGCTTTATTGGGCGCAAGCTATAGCTTCGTCCACCTGATCGATGAACTGGAGAAAAGAGGTAAGAGGTTGGCATTGCCCCAAGGAAGCCGAATTCTTGATACAGGCGGCTTCAAGAATAAATCCCGGGAGCTGGAACCTGATGAGTTTTACGATAAACTGTCTGCTCTTTTGGGAATTACCCATGAAAGTTGCATCAATATGTATGGGATGACGGAGTTGAGCACACAATTCTACGACCAAGGCAATGAGACAACCCCTTCTGTCAAATCCGGACCTCATTGGATCAGAACGCGGGTAATTCATCCCTTGACTGGTGAAGATATGCCCCTTGGTGAGCGAGGCGTATTAGTTCATTGTGATCTTGCTAATTTCAATTCGGTCACCACGATCCTGACAGAAGATATCGGAGTCCAAGTCCAGGAGGGCTTTATTCTCTTAGGCAGGATTCAGGGAGCAGAGGCTAAAGGCTGTTCGCTCGCTGTTGAGGAGTTTATGAGAGCGAAGAAAGGGTCTTCATCATGAAACAAGCGAAAGAAAACACAACGCACAATGAAAGTGCCATGAGTGAAAATACAGCTGGCAAAGAAATTATCATGAAAGAAAAGGCAGGGTATCTGCCACGGTCTGTTGTTGAAGGAGTGGAATACCACACCCTTAAGTTCCATAAGGGGATAGATGTATTAGAAGTACAAGTCCCTGTTTTAACAAAAGATCAGCTTGCTGCTTTAGGCGACAGGATCAAAATACAAAGCAGAAAGATACTTAAATCGTTTACAGTCGATCAAATCATCAATATCATTGATCAAGCCAGCGAAAGATTTTTAGACAGGAATTCACCGCTAAGGCAAAAGGCCGAGAAACTTCTTCCGATCATTACAGGGTATGATCAGGAAGTCATCCGCTTAGGACTGACTTCGTTTCTCAAGACCTTTCGCCGACCACAGCTTCAGCGCTTCCTTATCGAGGACTTGGGAAACCCAGCCCTGCTTGAAGATTTTCAACCAAGGCCCAAAGGTGGTTTTTCCAAGGCAGTGGGACCCGATCTTATCGTTCATGTCTGGGCAGGAAATGTACCGGCCCTACCCCTTTGGAGTCTTGTATCAGGATTGCTGGTGAAATCAGGGAACATCGGCAAGGTATCAAGTGGTGAGCCTTTGTTTGCAGGGCTATTCGCCGAAGCTCTTGTGGAGATAGAGCCCCGATTAGCAGATTGCTTCGCTGTACTATGGTGGAGGGGCGGTGATGAAGAGCAAGAGAGCCATTTCCTTAAGCACGCTGACGTTGTGGTTGGTTATGGCAGTAATACGTCTTTAACATCGCTTCGCAGCAGGATTCCGATCACTACAAGATTTCTTCCTTTTGGACACAAGATCAGTTTTGGACTGGTCTCTCAATCCTGTCTGGATTCACGCAAAGCTTGGCAAACAGCACATGATGCTGCATTGGATGTGATCCGCTATGATCAGCAGGGATGTTATTCGCCCCAGTTCTTTTATGTTCAAAAGGGCGGAAACGTATCACCAAGGGAATTTGCCAGATACCTGGCTTGCGAGTTGGAGTGCTTTGAGAGGAGGTATCCGCGCCGGGACCTGACTCTGGCCGAGATGACAGCACAGGCCTCCTGGAAGTACCGGGAAGAGCTTGACGTGTATGCCGTTAAAGCGAAAGAGGTTATGGGTGAAGCGCATCAAAGCTGGATTGTTGTCTATGAAGAAGAGGCCACGGAGATAACCCCAAGCTGTTTAAACAGAGTGGTCAAGGTGATTGCTATTGATCGTTTTGAACAGGCGGCTGAGAGTATCAAGCCCTATCGTTCTCTTCTGCAGACAGTCGGCGTTGCAGCTGCCCCAAAGGAACTCTTTGCTGTTTCCAATCTGTTGGGTCAACTGGGAGTGACGCGCTTTACAGCGCTTGGGAGGATGACTTCCCCTGAGGCAGGTTGGCACCATGATGGCCGTTTCAACCTCGCAGACTTGGTTAATATGGTTGACATCGAACTGAGTGCAGAAGAGTATGCCGAGAGATTTGCTCCGTATGTCGATTAGGAGGTGAAGCATGAACTTTTTAACTCTCGAACATATCTGCTACCGCTATCAAGGGTACGACTTCGCCCTCGAAGATGTCTCCTGGACAATTAATGCAGGAGGATTCCACTCCTTACTGGGGAAAAGCGGATGCGGCAAGACGACTTTGTTAAAACTGGCAGCAGGGCTTCTTAAACCTCAGCAAGGGAAGGTGTACCTGCAAGGGATGGAGGTCATAAAACCTTCTGCCCAGATCGGTTATGTTTTCCAATCACCTACTCTTTTAGAATGGAAAACTATAAGGGATAATGTTTTATTACCCATTTCTCTTCAAAGAAGACCCAATCGTACTGAGTTGGATTACGCGGATGAATTGCTTAAGCTGATGGGAATCCTGTCTCACCGGGATAAGTATCCTTACGAATTATCGGGAGGACAACAAAGCAGGGTAGCTATAGCCAGGGCTCTCATCCAAAAGCCTGTCATGTTATTCCTGGATGAACCGTTTGCAGCCTTAGATGCCATTACACGGGAAGAACTACAGGACGATCTGCTGAAACTGTGTAAACAACACAAGACAACCGTCCTTTTCATTACCCATGATATTACCGAAGCGATCTATCTGTCTGATCATGTTGCAATTGTAGATGAAGGCAGAATTATCAAAGACTTCATGGTTGATCTTCCCCGGGAACGAACGTTTGACATAAGGTACGAACCCTGTTTTAATGACCTTTGTCTAAGGGTTCGACAATGGATCGGAGGTTCAGCATGAAAAAAGTTGAGTGTTATTCTATCCTTCTCCTGCTGCTTCTGCTGCTTGCCTGGGAAGTGATCGCCCGTCCGATGTCGGAGCTTGTTCTGCCAGCCCCTTCAGTTGTTTTTAGAGAGGTAGGGGAAGGACTGATCAATGGCTATTTTTTACCTCACATCTTCAGAACCAGTGCCGAGGTTATTTTAGGCTTAATGATCGGATGTTCAATGGGTTTCTTGCTGGGAGTCCTGATGGGAGAGATCGATTTCTTAAGACGGTTATTGTTTCCTTATGTCATCGCCAGCCAAGCGGTACCGAAGCTAGCCTTAGCGCCGCTTTTTATCTTATGGTTTGGTTTCGGGATGACCTCTAAAGTTGTCATTACCGCTTTAATCTGTTTCTTTCCTCTTTTGGAGAATACCATGACAGCTATTCAATTCACGGACCCCAATAAAAAAGATCTGTTCTATATATTAGGAGCTTCACGCCTTCAAACTCTGGTACGGCTGAAAATACCAGCGGGTTTACCAGGCATAATGGCAGGTTTTCGCGTAGCCGTCGTATTGGCGGTAGTAGGAGCGGTTGTCGGGGAATTTATTGGTGGAAGCGAAGGTCTCGGTGCCATGATCATCGCCTCTCAGGGGATGATGGATACACCGCTGATGTTTGCCGTTCTCATCCTTCTCTCGTTATTAGGGATGATTCTCTATCAGAGTGTCAATCTCATTGAGAAAAAAATATTAAAACCATATATGAAAGGAAGAAACAAATGAAAATCAAATCGTTATTCGCAATCATCTTATTAGCTGGTACAGTACTATTAAGCGGCTGCAGCACGGATGGTAAAACCTCATCCAACCCCAGCCAAGAGCCGGGAAAAATCGAAGAGGTTAAAGTCGCTAGCTGGAGCAAACCGATCACTGAGCAAATCAACCTTCTGGTGGATGAAGACAAGGGATTCTATAAAGAGAAAGGCATCAAAGTAACCTTCATACCAGGAGCAGGCGGTGGAGATGCCATCAAAAATATCCTTACCGGTCAGGCAGATATTGCCTTTACCGATCCGGGTTCCTTATATGCCGCTTTGGATAAAGGTGAAAAACTCAAGGTTATCTACAATATCTATCCTCAAAACGTGTTTAACGTCGTTTCACTGAAAGAGAAGAATATTACCAGGCCGGAAGATCTCAAAGGTAAAAAGATCGGAGTATACAGTCTATCCAGCGGAACACGACAAAATCTGCTTCTGCTTCTTCATCAGGCCGGTCTGACAGAGAAGGATGTTACCATTGTTGAAACCGGACTTTTAAACTTTGCTCCCTTGATGCAGGGACAAGTGGATGCTACCGCTGCCACAGATACCGGTCTGGAGATAGGGAAACAAAAAGGACTGGGTGAGGTCAATGTCATCGAAGTTAAGAACTACTTAAATGTCCCCAGTGATGTTTACGTCGTGACAGAAAAAACCTACCAGGAGAAAAAAGAAATCATCAAACGTTTCTTGGAAGGATATCAAAACAGTACGCAATGGATGATCGATAACCCTCAGGAAGCTGCTGCTCTGGCCGTTAAGCATGCGATCGACGGTAAGGATGAAAAAAATAACCTCAAGGTCGTTACCCTAAGGAATATTTCCAGTCTTTCTTCCGATCAACAAAATCAAACACTCGGAGCTTTGGATCTGGAAATTCTGCAGAAGGGTGCGGATGTTTACCAGAGCCTTGGATTAATCCAAAACAAATTAGATATATCGAAGAGCCTTATCGATGATCTTGAGGGTTCAAGCAAATAGTCGTTTATAGATATTAAATTAAGATGCTAAATAATGTATTTGGGCTGGAATTAGCTCATAGCAGAGCTGAGGGAATAATATGAATTTTAACGATAAAGTGATCCTCGTAACCGGTGCCAGTAGGGGCATAGGAGCTTCGCTTGCGGAGGCTTTCGCCCGAGAGGGTGCCTTCGTAGTCGTCAACTACCTTCAAAGTGATGTAGCGGCAGAGAAAGTAGTCAATACCTGTAAGGACCTGGGCGGAGATGCCTGGGCCCTAAAAGCGGATGTGACATCAGAACAAGCGGTTCGGGATATGGTTGGACAGATCCTCTTGGAAACAGGAAAGATCGATGTCCTCGTCAATAATGCCTTCAAACCCTATGCCTTTGATCCTGATCAACGCAAACTGGTATGGGAGCTTCAATGGGAGGATTATCAGGAACAACTCGATGGAGCTGTACGTTCTACTCATCATGTCTGTCAGGCAGTTCTCCCCAATATGCGAAAGAGAGGACAGGGTAGTATCGTTAACATGGTGACCGATCTTGTAATCAGACCAATTGTTCCTTATCATGAGTACAATACAGCCAAAACAGCACTGGTAGGTTACAGCCGCAATTTGGCTTCTGAGTTGGGACAGTTTGGAATCAGGGTTAATTGTGTGGCGCCGGGACTAGTGTATCCGACAGATGCAAGCAGACACACTAAGGAAGAAGTAAAAGAGATGCTTCTTACCCAAACGCCTTTGCGCAGGATTGCGTCTCCCGAAGATATAGCTGGCCCTGTTCTGTTTTTGGCCTCAGACTGGAGCCGCTTTATGACAGGTCAAACCCTATACGTCGATGGCGGACTGATCATGACATAGGGGGATAGCCAATAAGCACCGGGCACCCATCACCATAACGGACTCTTGATCGGATGGGTCAAAAGGAATTAAGGGTTTCTTAAGCTATTTCTCATCAAATTCTAATTTTCTACTAAATAATATCTAATTCTCCGAGGGTAGAATATACTCAGATTAATGAAAACGGAGATGATTAACCATGACAATCAGTATGGAACTTATCGATGAGATGAGAAAAAGGACCAATTGCAGTTACCAAGAGGCCAAGGAACTCCTGGAAAAGCATCAGGGTGATCTGGTTGACGCCATTATCGAATTTGAAAACAAATACGGCAACAAAAAGAAGCAAGGACCGACGCCGAAGAAAAACGGATTTGGCAAAAAAGTTAGAGAGCTTGTTCAGAAGGGTTTCGTTACACGATTTATTATTGAGAAAGATGGTAATACCATCTTGAATATCCCGATGAACATCCTAATTCTTGCAGTTCTGCTGACCATGCCTGCCTTCTGGCTTTACCTGATAGGTATCGTTGTCATCTACTTTATGGGGTATAAGATTCGAATTCGAAAAGAAGAAGGGCAAGAGGTTGACATCAATGTCATTGTGGATGAGATCGGCAGTAAGGTAAAGAGTGCAACTGACAAAATGCGAGAAAGCTCCGGAGAAAAAGCCTCCGAACAACCTCAAAATCCTAACACCAACCAGGGTAAGGATGAAACCGGCACCAAGGATGCAGACAAAAAAGAAGACGGTTACAGTGAAATAACCGTAGAATAGTATGAGCAAATGAACCTGTGTTGTGACCAGGTTCATTTGCGTTTATAATGAAGCTGAAAATGCAAAGGTTACTACTTAATCAGTTAATAGACCATTCGGAGGAATTAAGGGTGAAAACCAAAATCCTGGTAATTGAAGATGAAGTGAAGATTGCCCGTTTTTTAGAATTGGAGTTAACTCATGAAGGGTATGCCGTAGAACTTGCCCATGATGGTCGTACGGGTTATGAAAAAGCCCTTGCCGAAAATATTGATCTGATCATTCTGGATCTGATGCTTCCTGGGTTGAGCGGTATCGAGGTCTGCAGAAGGGTAAGAAGGGAGTCTGATGTACCGATTATCATGCTCACCGCCAAGGATGA
>CAYZDF010000113.1:0-6639 GCA_964477085.1 uncultured Gracilibacteraceae bacterium
CGCAGATGGAACCCCTACAGCCAGTACGAAGAAGATTCTTGACAGTACACCTATGGGGCGTTTCGGTGATGAAGAGGAACTGATCGGTACACTTTTATTCCTGCTTGCCAAACCCGCCTCGAGCTTTATCACGGGTGTAGTTATTCCGGTAGACGGTGGTTTTAGCTCGTACTCGGGAGTCTGATTTCTTTTTTTTCTACATTGCTATTAATAATATTTGACGAGGTGAAAATCATGGATCAGATTATTGAACAAATTTCTAAAATTGGCATTATACCTGTAATTAAAATTGACGATGCGGACAAGGCCATCCCATTAGGCAAGGCTTTAATCACTGGAGGAATTCCCTGCGCCGAGGTCACATTCAGGACCGCTCAGGGAGAAGAGTCGATCCGACGTATTTCCGCTGCCCTGCCAGAAATTTTATTGGGAGCCGGTACTGTTTTGACTTGTGACCAGGTAGACCGGGCTATGGCGGCCGGCGCAAAATTCATTGTCAGCCCCGGCTTTAACCCTAGGGTTGTTGCCTACTGTCTGAAAATAGGTATTCCTATCATCCCTGGTTGTTCAACTCCCTCAGATATTGAGAAAGCCTTGGAGTTAGGGCTCGATGTGGTCAAGTTCTTTCCTGCTGAACAATCCGGCGGATTAGACTACATTAAAGCCGTGGCTGCCCCTTATCCTACAGTAAAGTTCATGCCTACCGGGGGAATTAATGCAAGCAATATTACACATTATCTGAATTACTATAAAGTTTTAGCTTGTGGCGGATCTTGGATGGTTACGCACGATTTATTGATTGCCGGAAATTTTGATGAGATCACCCGGCAGTGCCAGCAGGCATTATTTGCTGTCATGGGTTTCGAACTGGTCCATGTAGGAATCAACGCTGAAAATGAACAGGAGGCGCTGAAAGCTGCAAGTTTGTTTGAGGTAATGTTCGGCTTTAATGTAAAGCCTGGAAACAGCTCAGTGGTCGCAGGAAGCTATGTTGAGGTCATGAAGCAACCTTACCTTGGTCAATACGGACATATTGCTATCGGTACCAATAGCATCGGCAGGGCCATAGCCTTCCTGGAGAGAAAAGGCTTTGTCTTTAACCAGGACTCCGCCAAACGGGATGCTAAGGGTAAACTGACAGCCATCTACCTTGAAGAAGAGATTGCAGGATTTGCAGTTCATCTGGTACAGAAGTAATGAAGTTCTAAATAAACTAATATTGACGGAGGAATACATTATGAAAAAAGTTGTTACTTTTGGTGAAATCATGCTTCGTCTTGCTCCGGAGGGTTACTACCGTTTCGTACAGGCACAGTCGTTTAGTGCAACCTACGGTGGCGGTGAAGCGAACGTTGCTATCTCTCTTGCTAACTACGGCGTTGAGGCCGCGTTTGTAACCAAGCTGCCAAAGCATGAAATCGGCCAATCCGCTGTCAACAAGCTACGAGAGTTTGGCGTGGACACCACCAAAATCGTACGCGGTGGTAATAGAATTGGCATTTACTTCTTGGAAAAAGGCGCCAGCCAAAGGCCTTCCAAGGTTATTTATGACCGGGCTGGTTCATCCATTGCCACCGCCACCACTGCCGACTTTGATTGGGAAGTAATTTTCGACGGTATAGACTGGTTCCACTTTACCGGCATAACTCCGGCTTTGGGGGACAACGTAGCCGAAATCTGCTTGGTGGCTTGTAAAGTTGCCAAAGCTAAGGGAATTACGGTCAGCTGTGATCTCAACTATCGTAAGAATCTGTGGAGCAGGGAAAAGGCCGGGCAGGTTATGGCTGACTTGATGGAATATGTGGATGTTTGTATTGCCAACGAAGAAGATGCTGCCGACGTTTTTGGAATACATGCCGAGAACACAGACGTTACTTCCGGAAAGGTGAACCAAGAAGGTTACAAAGAGGTAGCAAAGAAGCTGGCTGAGCGATTCGGTTTAAAAAAAGTAACGATTACTCTCCGGGAGTCTATTACCGCCAATGATAACAACTGGGCAGCTATGTTATATGATAATTCCAGTTATTATTCTTCGAAAAAATATCCCATGCACATCGTCGACCGGGTTGGTGGAGGTGACAGCTTTGGCGCAGGCTTGATCTATGCATGTCTTAATTACTATGAACCTCAGCAGGCGATAGAGTTTGCCGTAGCAGCCAGCTGTCTGAAGCATACGATTGAGGGCGACTTCAATCAGGTTAGTGTTGATGAGGTAAATAAGCTGGCAGGCGGAGACGGTTCCGGTCGTGTACAAAGGTAACAACGACAAGAATGTAGGCCTAATGTTTGAATGAGGACTAAAAGTCGCCCTGTTTTGAACCATCGGAGCAGGGCGACTAATTTTGCCAAAATAATTACCCCAGGTTGGATTAAGCCAGGAGAGATTATTTTGAAAATGGTGGAGGATGACCCTTAACTGCAGCCTGATAGTATAAAGGCGAAAGATAGCTAAAAATTACGGATAATCAAGTATATTATATCTTGACAGACAACTGGAAAAGAAATACTATATTAATGATATTGATTATTATAATCATTCAACAAGATTTTAAGAATCATCTATTACCCAGATTCGTAAACACAGGGGAGATAGATTGGTGATGTATTATTAAAAAACAGATGAGGAACTAAACAGATAATGTTAGATATTTCTAACATTATACTTAAAAGGAGATGCATAATGGATTTTCAGACTTAGGTTAAGGTCAATTAGACACTTCATAAAAGAGAAAGGAAGTTTAAAAGGATGAAAAAAGGTGTTGCAGTTGTTTTTAGTATGTTTGTGACGTTGACTTTCTTGGTGAGCGGCTGTGCAGGGGAGAGTGCTCCCGCGGCCCAAAAGAAAACTTACAGCGGTAAAGAAGGACGCATTACCGCTTATATTTCTGGACCGGAACAAATGCTGGCCGATGTGGAAAAAGCCTTCGAGCAAGAGCGGGGGGATGTTCTCGAGGTCCTGGCCATGGGAAGCGGACCTCTGGCGTGACAGTCTGTTGACATTAAGTGAGAGTGAGATTTTGGATTTGCGTAATAAAGTTCAATTCTTGTTAGCTGTAAATTTAACTAGGATCAACAATAGTAACGAAATAATCAAGCGATATGTAATGAAAGGTTAATTGTTGCTAAAAGATGAGGGCCTTGCCTATAAACTCAACGATATTGATAACCACTAACATATATAAAAAGAATGAGAAAGGAGGTTCTACAAATTAAATGGAAGTAATCCAAAACAAGAAAGAGTATATGACCAAGGTTAAGATTAAAGTATTGAAGAATAACGCCGGTTCAATCAATTATGCCGTTTATGACGATACGGTAATCAAGGTGCTTTCGCCTGCATTTTACCACAACGAAAGAAAAAATGAAGAGTTAATCTAATAACAGGAGAAGGAGGTTTTAAACCAATGAATAGCAATGGTTCTTCGAATTTTCGTGATGAATTTTTCCTGTCGCTGGCCAGTCATTACCAAACTAACCAGCTGGAAAAAATGTGCCAACAATTGGAGGCGGAAATGGCGGCTTATTCTCAGCAAGTATCGAATTATTTGCAGCTTTTGAAATCAATCCGTGATGAAGGGGAAAGCATTTGATCCGAACAGATAGCATTAACAAGTGAAGCAATAGGAAACGATGGTCCAGACTTTTGTCAGGGATATTACTCCTCCTTTTAATAGGGAGATACACCAGGCACTTGCGGATCTTCTGATAATGCGCTGGGGAGAAGATAAACCGGAGTTGTCGGAAGAAGATCAATTGACTTACCGAGAGCTTTCGCGAGAGGACTCGCCTGATTTCATTATGAACACCCCCGGTTACTATGGATTTTTTACCTATACATTATTTGGTGGCCGGAAGAATCTGCCTGCATATTAACAGACTGCAGCCCGTTTCCTATATCGTCATATACTACTAGAGTTATAATATCTCCTATTGATATTAATCAATGATTTATATTAAGTTTTAAAAGGTGACCATCCTGGAAATATTATAGATAATTGGATAATATTGACTGATTATTAGCATAGTAGCATAGTTGTACTTAAAAATGCATATCATTTGCAAATGTAATTATTACAAGCGGGGTGAAGGTATGAAATTTAAAATGGTTATGGGTACGGTCTTAAGTTTAGCAGCAGCACTCAGTCTTCTTATTGCTTCAGGCTGCAGTAGTCAGCCGGTTCAGAATACCAAGGAAGCAAAAAAAGTTGTGGCAGTAACCATTGTACCACAGAAAGCTTTGGTCAAAGCAGTGTGCGGGGATCTGGCGGAAGTGGTTGAGATGGTGCCACCGGGATACAGTCCCGGTAATTATGAGCCAACGCCTCAGGAAATGGAGAATTTCAGCCAGGCATTTGTCTACTTCACGATCGGTGTGCCCACGGAAAAGGCCAATATTCTGCCCAAGGCAGGAAATAAAAAAATTGTAGACTTGTCGGATAAAGTTGTCCAGGTTTACCCCGACCGGGAGTTCAGCTCCGGAAAAAGAGACCCCCATATCTGGCTTTCGCCGAAACGGGCCAAAGTGATGGTGGAAACAATTGCCGAAACCATGAGCAATCTTGATGCCCAAAATGCGCCAACCTATCAGAAGAACGCAGATGCCTTTCTCAAAGAGCTTGACCGCGTTGACGCCGGAATAAAAGAAGCTTTTGCCGGAATTGAAAATAAAATATTCATCGCCTACCACCCGGCTTACGGCTACTTGGCGGATGATTACGGCCTCAAGATGTATACCTTGGAGCAGAGCGGCAAAGAAGCTACGCCCCAGCATTTACAGAAAATGATCGACCTTGCTAAAAAGGAAAACATAAAAGTTGTTTTTTCTCAGGCTGAGATCGACAGTAAGCAACCTGACGCCTTTGCGGAAGAAATCGGCGGGAAAAAGATCATGCTTGAACCTTTGTCTGAGGATTATATTGTCAACCTCGAACGCATGGGCAAAGCTTTAAGCGGAGCGATGCAATGATTGGAGAGCATACCAACAACGTTCAGGCCATTCAGATTGATAATTTGTCGGTTCATTACGGACAGACGCCCGCTATCTCGAGTGTCTGCCTGGACATTTCTGATGGTGAGTATTTAGGAATTATTGGCCCAAACGGTGGAAGGAAAATCCACCATTCTCAAAGCCATTTTAGGTCTTGTTCCCATTTCTTCCGGCAACGTTCGGATTTATGGCAAAAGTGTGCAGGAGAACAGGACACTTGTCGGATATGTTCCTCAGTTTACCGTATTAAACAGAAAATTTCCCATCAGCCTGTTTGAGGTTGTTTTAACAGGGTACTTAAAAAAAGGGCTAACGCCTTTTTATAGATATTCTCGCAACGACAAAGAAGCAACGTATACCCTGTTGGAAAGGGTTGGCATCGCTAGACTGGCTAACCGCCAGATAGCGGAGTTATCAGGAGGGGAATTTCAGAGAATGCTCATCGCCAGAGCTTTAGCCGTTAATCCCAAACTTTTACTTTTGGATGAGCCGACAGCCAGCGTAGATGCCGCTTCGCGCGATCAGATATACAATTTGCTTTCTGAGTTGAACAAAAAGATGACCATTGTTCTTGTAACTCACGATCTGCTGGCAGTATCCTCCCGCGTTTACCAGCTAGCTTGCCTCAATGGATATCTTATTTACCATGGGGAACCGGAACTTAGCGAGAAGACTGTCAATAGTCTTTACGGCTGCCCTGTTGACTTAATTGCACACGGCGTTCCGCACAGGGTACATCGGGAGCACGAGGAGGAAAGGCTCGTTGATTAACGCGTTTTTTGAATATCAGTTTTTACAGAACGCTTTTTTGGCAGGCCTCTTAGCCAGTATAGTCTGCGGCGTCATTGGCGTGATTATAGTTGAGAAAAAGCTGGTCATGATGAGTGGCGGCATCGCACACACCTCTTACGGAGGGGTAGGCCTGGGTTATCTGCTGGGATTTGAGCCGATTATTGGCGCGTTTTTATTTTCTATAGTCGCAGCGCTGGGTATTGGCTATATCAAGAGAAAAGGCGGCACGCACACGGATGTTGTCATTGCCTTATTCTGGTCACTCGGGATGGCTCTCGGCATCCTTTTTATTGCGCTGATGCCCGGATATCCTCCTGATTTAAGCTCTTATCTCTTCGGCAGCATTCTGGCGGTGACAAAAGCAGACTTATATTTAATGGTTAGCCTGACAATCACGGTGATTATTGTCATCGTTGCTTTATTCAACGACTGGAAGGCCTACCTTTTTGATGAGGAATTCGCCATGATCAGAGGGATAAAAAGCGCTTTTCTGGAATATCTGCTTTTAGTTTTAATTGCCATGACCATTGTTGTTGTTATTCGGGTGGTCGGCATTATTCTTATACTCGCACTTCTTGCAGCGCCTGCGGCTGCTGCAGGAATATTAACTTCAAATCTGAAAAAAAGGATGCTTTATGCTGTGATATTTGGGATTATTTTCTCTTTGGCGGGTTTATGGATATCTTATGTGCTGAATATCTCATCGGGAGCAGCCATCGTAATGTTCTCGGTAATATGCTATTATATAGTTTATTTGATAAATGATCTTGCATGGCCAATACGGAAGCGTTGCTGATGCCATGTTGGATGGTACAGTCGTCCTTATCGGCCACAGCAGCGTCAACTCCCAGCACACGTTT
>CAYZDF010000114.1:0-6562 GCA_964477085.1 uncultured Gracilibacteraceae bacterium
ACCCGTGTTACCGCCGTGAAAGGGCGGTGTCTTAGACCGCTTGACCAAGGGGCCGAATGAGCGAGAACATTTGATAGTATATCTAAATGGATTATAATTGTCAACCCAGTTTAGATAAAATCTTTTATGATTTTATATTATTTTTTTAGCGTATATCATAACAAATACACTTTTAATTTAACATCGATAGAAATTAAATAGACCTATTTTCACTAGTATTAGAAAAGTCCATGAACATTATTCTGCTTGAGTCTAAATTGACTTCAAGTAAGATTTAAATCCATAATAGAATACTGTCATGTCCAAGTTGTCATATTTAATTATACTTGTCATGTTTAATTACATAAGATCCTATTTAACATTTAGTGTATTAGAATATAAATCCATGTAAAATCATGACTTCTTTGACTTATTTGACCTCTTGAATAATCGGCAATATCATTGGTCTACGCCTGGTTTTCTCATAAAGATGTTTGCCTAAGGTATCTCTTATCTGATTCTTAAGCAGAGCCCATTCGATAATACCATTATCCAGGCAGCGTTCAGTTGTTTGCTTGATTTTTTCCTTAGCTTCATCAATCATGGATTCTGATTCTCGAACATAAACAAAACCTCTGGTTACGATATCAGGCCCTGCCACGATCTCTCCTGTGGCACGGCTTAGAGCTATAACCACTATGAGGATACCATCTTGTGACAATTGTTTTCTGTCACGTAAAACGATATTACCTACATCGCCAACACCTAATCCATCAACCAGAATCCTTCCAGCCTGAACTTTGCCAGCCAAACAAGCACCGTTTCTGGTAAACTCAATAACGCTTCCATTTTCCGCTACAAAGATATTTTCTTGCGGAATGCCAAGTTGTTCAGCAAGTTGTCCATGTTTAATGAGCATCCGGTACTCCCCGTGCACAGGAATGAAGTATTTAGGCTTAACCATATTAAGCATTAACTTCAACTCTTCTTGACTGGCATGACCAGAAACGTGAACACCTGACATGGGTTCATAAATGACATTAGCACCTAATTTAAAGAGTTGGTTAATAGTCCTGGCGACAGATTTTTCGTTACCTGGAATAGGACTGGCTGAGATCACAACTGTATCACCAGGTTGGATCTCAAGTCGCTTATGATCGTTCATGGCCATTCGCGTTAAAGCAGACATGGGTTCGCCTTGACTGCCTGTTGTAATAATACAAGCTTGATTACTTGGGAGTTGGACTATTTCATCAACATCTACCAGAGTCCCTTCTGGAATGTTCAGATAACCTAATTCTGCAGCTATAGTGGCGTAATTCAACATACTTCTGCCGACGATGGCTACTTTTCTATTGGTTTTGAAAGCAGCTGTTATAACTTGCTGTACCCTGTGAACGTTCGAAGCAAAACTAGCGAGGATGATCCTTTCTTTGGCATTCCTAAAGACTTCATCAAACATCTCGCCTACTCTTCTCTCAGACATCGTGAAACCCTGGCGTTCAACATTGGTGCTATCAGACATTAAGCAGAGTACACCTTTCTGTCCGAGTTCCGAAAACTTATAGATATCGAGTATTTCTGAAGTAACCGGGGTATGATCAAGCTTGAAATCTCCCGTATGAACGATAGTTCCAAGAGGCGTATGAATGGCAAGTCCAACTGCATCAGGTATACTATGACTAACTCGTATGAAGTCAATTTTAAAGATGCCAAGTTTTATACTATCCCCTGGCTTAACAACTGTGGATTTCATATTCCCAACATTACTCTCTTTGAGTTTGGACTGAATTAACCCTAATGTTAAGCTGGTACTGAATATGGGTACATCAATATCTCTTAAGAGATAAGGTAATGTACCAATATGATCTTCATGGCCATGGGTAACCAATATTCCTAAAAGGAGATCTTTGTTCTCAATGAGGTAGGAATAATCAGGAATAACGATATCAATTCCAAGCATATCATCTTCAGGAAAAGCTAATCCCGCATCAATAACAATCATTTGATTATCGTAACGAATGACTGTCATGTTTTTCCCCACTTCACCTAATCCACCGAGCGGGATGATTTGCAATTTGTGTTCTTTTGGCAAAAGCAACACCTCCATAATCATTTTTATGTTAAATCCCTTACTTGTTTTTGTTCAGACTCTGCAAGACCTTAAAGAAAACAATAAGATACCCCGAAGTATTCCCATCGATTAAAAAAAGGCAAAAAAATCAATACCTCTTAGGTTTCAACGAGTCTATACAGTTAGCCGTACACACAACAGTTGTATATATTATAGTCTTGAAAGACATTATGTGCAAGTACGCAGAACTTCTTCTGTCATTATTATTGCCCAAACTGCATAAAAAGTAAAACTTCGGCAAAAAATGCCGAAGAAAAAAATCACTTAATTTATACCAATAACTCCAAAATATGGATAATATCATTATGTATTCAAATCATCATGTATTTCTGGAATTTTTTTCTGTAAATAATTAAACGTCTAGCGGAAGTGCCTGAATTTTAGTAAACAATTCATTTAAGAAATCTTGTTCAGCTTGAGATGGTCCCACGATAGGAAGACGATACCCACCTGCTTCAAGTCCGATTTGATTAAGAAGGTATTTGACTGGCACCGGATTGGTAGCGACAAACATACCCTTAAAGATAGGTAAAAGAAGAAGATGCCATCTTAATGCTTTTTGAGTATCTCCCTCGGAAAATGCCTTTATCATTTTTTGAATCTGGTTTCCCACAAGATGCGCTGCTACACTGACAATTCCTGAACTTCCTAAAGAAAGCATCGGTAAAGTGAGAGAATCATCACCAGCATAGATTGCAAACGAATCCGGAAGGATACTCTTGAGTTCACTCACCTGATCCATGACTCCCGCAGCTTCTTTAATACAAACGATATTAGGAATCTCAGATAATTTCTTTACGGTTTGAGGTAGCAGATTAATTACGGTTCTTCCCGGTATATTATATAGCATGACCGGAAGGTCTGTGGCCTCAGCAATGGCTTTAAAATGGGCGTACAGACCTTCTTGTGAAGGTTTATTGTAATAGGGGACAACAGCCATAATACCGTCTAATTGTTGGTCAGTAATCTTCTCTACGAGGTCAATACTTTCTCGTGTAGAATATGTACCAACCCCGGCAATAACCTTACAGGTATTCCCCACAGCCTGTTTGACTTCATTAAACAAGTTTATTTTTTCTTCTTTTGTCAGATTTGGGGTTTCTCCAGTCGTTCCCGCTACAACAATACCATCTGATCCGTTAGCTGCTAGGTAACGTGCAATTTTTACAGCTGCTGAATAATTAACGTTCTGTTTTTCATCAAATGGTGTAACCATAGCGGTTAACACTTTCCCGAACATTTTAATATACCCCCTAAATAATACATTAAATTATAAGATTTCTTATTTTCTCTCTGGTCGAGTATCCTTACTCTGCAGTTCATGACTATGCCAAAGGAATACTTCTATTTCATTCAGTTGAATACTGACTATCATTTTATTACTGAACTATCTTTATGTTAGTTATTTTTCTAATTGAAATTTATGATGGAGTGATTTCACAGCTGCTACCATCTGATCTTTTCTGACAAGGACCCAAATAGTGGTATGAGAGTCAGCAGATTGGAGAACCTCCACTTCACTTTCGGCCAGAGCTTCAACCATATTGGCCATTACTCCAGGGACATCTGCTATTCCTCCCCCAACAAGAGCCACTTTAGCACAGCTGGGGTTAGCTTCAGGCTCAAAACCCATATTTTTAAGAATGTTGATAGCCTTATTGGCCAGCTCATCTCTTACTGTGTATAAGACATTTTCGGGCTGAACGCTGATGAAGTCTACACTGATATCTGCAAGAGCCATCCCTTTAAAGATTTTTTTAACCGCCTGGGTTTTGTTTTCTTCATTAAGGATATTGATCTTTATTTGTGTAACGTTAGGCGTATGGGCAATACCGGCAATAATACGATCACCAATCACATCTGAACCCTCAGCCATGTCAGGTTGGATATTGGTAACAAGTGTCCCTGGAGCATCGGTAAAAGTACACTTCACCCTTAAAGGAATATTCTTTTGCATAGCAATCTCCACCGCCCTCGGGTGAATTACTTTAGCCCCTTGATGAGCTAAGTGGCAGATATCATTATAAGTGACAACATCAAGAATTTTAGCATCTTCGACAATACGAGGATCTGCCGTCATAATTCCCTCTACATCGGTATAAATATCGATTGCTTCTGCATTGAGGGCAACTCCAATAGCTGCTGCTGTGGTATCACTGCCACCTCTCCCTAACGTTGTTATTTGTCCATCTTCAGTCATCCCTTGAAAACCGGTTACAATAACAACTTTTCCTTCTTCCAGCTGTCGAAGAATTCGCTGTGGCTCAATACGGATGATCCTGGCATCACCAAAACAGTCATTGGTGATAATTCCGGCCTGTCCTCCGGTAAATAACACAGCTTCCAGTCCCAGACTCTGTAACGTACTGACCATTACTGTTCCAGAAATAACTTCCCCACAACTCATCAAAAGATCCATTTCTCTTTTAGGGACCTCGGAATAGATATTAGAAACCATTTTAATGAAGGTATCTGTCGCATACGGATCTCCAGACCGTCCTATCGCTGAAACGACGACCACAGGTGAATATCCCTGACTGACAGCTTCTGACACTTTTGCAGCAACCTGTGCTCTTCCTTCCGGATTTGCAACTGACGTTCCACCAAATTTTTGTACTAAAATTCGCAAGATAGTTTCTCCTCCCTCATTAACTAATTATATTATAACAGCTACTCCATGATTTGTACTCATATATATCTGTAATCTTTGCGAATAAAATATTTGGAAAATTCACAAAAAGTGTACCTATTCAATATGGACAAAATGTTGCAAATTTAGTGCTCTGAGTTTACAGAACACTAAATTTACCTGAGTTTTGAAAATTTTATCTAAATAAGGATACTAAATAAGGATACTAAATTTCTGCTCTATTCATAAGATGTATATTCTACCAGCAATGGCTGAATCTGCCTCCCCTGACAGGCTTCCAGAATCGTATCCGGAATCTTTTCCATGTGAGCGACAAGAGAGTTGGCCTTTATAATCGGACTATCCTGACCAAAAGGAACCAAATAAATGTTCTTTGTCATAAGCAGGGTACCAATATTCCTGGCGTTAACACCTAAACCGTCATTGGTTGATACTGCAATAACGACTGGCCTTAGATTTCTTAGGTGTGCCTTTGCTGCCATAAGTACTGGCGTATCTGAAATACCATTAGCAAATTTTGCGAGTGTATTTCCAGTGCAAGGAGCGATAACAACACAGTCTAATGTTTTTTGGGGACCAACGGGCTCTACTTCTGGAATGGTCCGAAGAGGCACCTTGCCTGTAATTTCTGTCAGCTTTTCTTTCCAAGATGAAGATGTGCCAAATCGTGTATCCATGTGATCCACTGAATGAGAAATAATGGGAATAATATCTGCTCCCTCAGCAACCAGTTGTTTCAGGATTTCAATCACTTCTGCCAGGGTACAGTGCGAACCGGTTAGGGCGAATCCGATCTTCATGCCTCTAAATCTCATTTAAGCCTACCCCCTTCCGTCATTCGATTACGTTTAAGGGCAAGCTGTTCGAGGATAATCGGCGGATAAATCTTGGCAAGGATTCTTCCAGCGGTTTTTGGGGCAACAATTCCAGGAAGACCCGGGGCTAGCTGTGCTTTGATTCCTAAAATCTGAGCATATTCAAAATCAGTACCACCAGGAATAGAAGCTAAGTCGATAATGACTGCCTCTCGAGACATGTACTCCAGGACATTTCTGTTAAGAATTAGTGCAGGTACAGTATTGAAAACGATCTCGGCTCTTCCTATTTCCTCCCTTAATGTATCATATGTTATGGCTTCAACGCCCATCTCGAAGATACGCGCTAGATCTGCTGATTTGCGGGCTGCCACTGTAACCTTCGCGCCCAGACCCTTCAATATGTTTAGAAGTGTTATACCACATCTACCAAGACCCAATACAAAGCTGTTGCTGCTATGTATAGTGATATTGGTAGCTTCCATTGCCATCTGAATTGCCCCTTCAGCAGATGGTATGGAATTAAGGATGGCCACATCATCCCTGTTCCCAATTTCAATTAATTGAATATTCAAATTCTCAGCTGCAATTTTCAAAGCGGGTCTGGCCCATCCAATAAAAACAGGAACACCAAACGGTATGGACTCAAGAACATCGTTATTCAAGATAATTGGGGAATTTGAGTACTTTGCTTTTACTAAACCCCGCTCATCTGTCCCAAACATTGGGAAAAGTAAGACATCTGCCTTTCCCATGAGGTCTTTGAATGACTTAACATGTTCAATGCTGTTACCAAGTGGTGATTTTTCAAGTCCGAGCCCGACTACATGGGCTCCTAGCCTTTGCAATTCCGGGATAAGAAAGATTTCTCTATCATCACCACCGATTACTGCCAGGCTTACTCCTTCAAGTACCGCACCCATTTTTATGCCTCCTTGTTGGATAGTGTCCGGTAAACTACTATCCATTATATGAGTAGGCATA
>CAYZDF010000115.1:0-6474 GCA_964477085.1 uncultured Gracilibacteraceae bacterium
GTTCGTCTTGCATTTTTTGAACACTTGGACACTGTGACGAAATGATGATGCTTGCCGTATCCATCTCCGACGTCACTGTGATTGTTGTTTCCAGTCCACAGATTCCAGGATTGACTTTAACCTCTGCCATTTTTCCGCTCCATTCATAGTCCGTGTGCATTCTAGCTTTCTAATTCGTTGCGCATGCGGTAGCTCAAAACGTAAAGGCTATCGCTCAAATTCACATTTTCTATCTTGACATCCTTATGCACAAATACATCCACCGGCGCAAAATTCCATATCGCCTTAATGCCGCTGTCCATCAGCATATTGGCTACATTCTGCGCTGCTTCCTTGGTGGTAGTAATAAAGCCGATATCCGCATGGTTCTTTTCCAAATACCCGTTCAGATATTGGATGGGATATATCTTTTTACCGTGAACTTCTTTCCCGATGATTTTTTCATTCACATCAAATAATGCGGTAAAGATGTAACCCTCTTTTTCAAATCCGAGGTAATGGATCAGCGCTCGACCGATGTTGCCTGCGCCTACAATCACGACACTATATTTTTTGCCCAAGCCTAGTATCTTTTTTATTTCCTCCTTAAGCTTGGATACCTGATATCCGTATCCCTGCTGCCCAAATCCGCCAAAACAATTCAGATCCCGCCGTATCTGTGAGGCATTCAACTTCATATCGCTGCTCATCATCTGTGAAGAAATGCGCTCGATTCCTTTTTGCTCAAGATCGTTTAAATATCTATAGTATTTTGGTAATCTTCGAATGACTGCTTCAGGAATTCTTTCCCCATTCATGACAGCTCCTTAGTCACCAATCGTGCAATTATGAGCTTATGCCCACAATATTCATTTTAGTATGATTATGAACATACGTCAATATTTATTCAATATTTGAAGAAGGAAAGCAGGTCATTATCAATAGCAAAAAGCAGGGAAGCCTTCCTGTCATAAGGCGGCATCCCGCGTAATTGAATTTTACGTGCCTTGCTCATGTATTACGATTTCCGATGTATTCCAGCACGCTGACCGGTCCAGAGAACTTTTCCGCGCCGCTATTCGTAACAGCCACAAGGGTTGGTGCTTGAAGGACCCCGTACTTTTCAACTAAATCCTGATGCTCGCTTGCATCTATCACATGATGAACAATTCCGGCTTCGGCCAATGCTTTCTTTGTCATCGCACAGTTCGCACAGGTAGGGGTGGTAAACAGCAGCAGTTCTTGAATCTGCGCCGGGGAACAAGCACCGGTCTGTAAACCCGAGTCACCGGCATGATATAATTTACGGTCTTTAAATTCTTGCGCTTTTCCATCGTTCCAATTTTTTACGGGGCGGTAATAACCCGTGATACGGCTATACACTTCGGCCTCTTCACCGCATTCCGGGCATATCGGATGCTCCCCACTGATATAGCCGTGCGTCCTGCAAACGGAATAAGTCGGAGAAATCGTATAGTAAGGCAATTTAAAGTTTTCCGCTACTTTGCGGACAAGTAAAGCCGCTGCTTTCCAGTCGGGCAGCTTCTCCCCAAGGTACGCATGGAACACTGTGCCGGATGTATACAGAACCTGCAATTCATCTTGCACTCCCAACGCCTCGAACAAGTCATCCGTAGCGCCGACCGGGAGGTGGGAACTGTTTGTATAATAGGGCGTATCGCCGGGCTGTGCTGCGGTGATAATATCCGGATATCTTTTCACATCATGCTTAGCCAAGCGGTAGGTAGTGGATTCAGCAGGCGTCGCCTCCAGATTGAATAATGCACCATACTGCTCTTGATATTTCACAAGCCGGTTTCTCATATGGTTTAGCACATCTTTCGCAAAATGCTGCGCGCTTTTTTGGGTCAGGTCCGCTCTGAGCCACTTTGCGTTCAGCCCAGCCTCGTTCATTCCGATAAGCCCGATAGTGGAGAAATGATTGTTGAAAGTGCCCAGATATCTTTTGGTATAAGGGTACAGCCCTGCGTTCATCAGCTTGGTGATTACAGTGCGCTTGGTGTCCAGAGAACGGGCGGCAATATCCATTAGCTTGTCCAGGTGTTGATAGAAACCCGACTCATCCACTGCAAGATGAGCGATGCGCGGGAGGTTGATTGTTACAACGCCGATGGAGCCGGTGCTTTCACCACTGCCAAAGAAGCCGCCGCCTTTTTTGCGCAGCTCGCGCAGGTCAAGACGCAGGCGGCAGCACATACTGCGCACATCGTTGGGCTGCATATCGCTGTTGATGTAGTTGGAGAAATAGGGCGTTCCGTATTTCGCGGTCATTTCAAAGAGCATACGGTTATTTTCCGTATCGCTCCAATCAAAATCCTTTGTGATGGAATAGGTCGGGATCGGATATTGAAAACCTCTGCCGTTGGCGTCGCCTTCAATCATGATATCGATAAACGCCTTATTGACCATATCCATCTCTTTTTTGCAGTCTTTGTATTTGAAATCCATCTCCCGGCCGCCGACGATGGCGGGCAGCTCGGCAAGATCATCCGGCACCGTCCAATCAAGCGTCACGTTGGTAAACGGTGCCTGCGTGCCCCAGCGGCTGGGCGTATTCACGCCATAGACGAACGACTGGATACACTGCTTGACTTCTTTATAGCTCAGGTTATCGACCTTTACAAACGGCGCAAGGTAGGTATCGAAGGACGAAAAAGCCTGGGCTCCAGCCCATTCATTCTGCATGATGCCGAGGAAGTTGACCATCTGATTGCACAACGTAGAAAGATGGCTTGCAGGGGATGAGGTGATTTTACCTTCAATACCGCCTAAACCTTCCAGTATAAGCTGTTTAAGCGACCACCCCGCGCAATATCCCGTCAGCATGGACAGGTCATGGATGTGCATGTCCGCGTTGCGGTGCGCGCTCGCTACTTCCTCATCATATACCTCTGAAAGCCAGTAGTTTGCGGTGATGGCTCCCGAATTACTCAAGATCAAACCGCCGACCGAATAGGTGACGGTAGAGTTTTCCTTTACCCGCCAGTCGTCCACATTGACGTAGCTATTGACCAGTTCCTTATAGTCAAGAAGCGTAGACCTCGTATTACGCACCTTTTCGCGCTGCTTGCGGTATAGAATGTATGCCTTCGCTACATCGGCATAGCCTGCCTGTACCAAAACACGCTCAACGCTGTCCTGAATATTTTCCACGCCGATCAGACCGTTTTCGATTTTATCCTGATAATCGGCAGTCACTTTAAGCGCAAGAAAGTCTATAATATCGGAATGATACTGTTTGTGTTGAGCATCAAAGGCTTTGGTGATAGCATTCGCGATTTTACTTATACTGAATTCCGCGTTGGTTCCGTCCCGTTTAATGACTTGATACATTGTTCGATCACTCCTTATGATGAAGAGCAGCATACTGCTGCTCTTGGTTCAAAGCTTGTCCTCACATAGCTGAAGCTGTGGGAGCAAGTTCATTTTAGTATTTTAATGCTGGCCTGTCAAGGAAGAAACTCAATATATTGTGTATTACCAGACGTAAAGATACAATATACAGGTTATATGCCCCTGACTTGAACGGTAGGCACATATTCGCGCACGGTATCGGCAAATGCTGCGAGTTCGGCCTTTTTAACGCCTTGAAGCCCTGGTTGTATAAGATCGCCTGAATCCACAAAGTTCTGTAGAAAATAACTCCCGGCCCCTTGTATCCATTTCCCGATTGCTGCGAAGTCCTCTTTTGTATGAAATCCTTTAACCACGGTTGTGCGGAATTCGTACTCGACATGACCGGCAAGCAAAAAGGCCACGCTTTCCTTTATTCTGGATAATACGTTTTCATTTGTTCCGGCTGTTTTCGCGTAGCTATCAGGAGAGTTCTTGATATCCATCGCCACATAGTCAATCAGTCCGTCCCCGATGAGTTCCTTAAGCTTGGAGGGAAAACTCCCGTTGGTATCGAGTTTTACTAAAAAGCCGAGCGACTTTATTTTAGCAATAAACTCACCTATTTCATGCTGCAAGAGAGGCTCTCCGCCCGATACACAGATGCCTTCCAAAAATTCTTTCCGCTTAGCCAGAAAATCAAAAAAAGCTTCCTCTGATATGTACGGCGATTTTTCAACGTCCAAGACAATGGAGGCATTATGGCAAAACGGGCAACGAAAATTACATCCACCGGTAAACACTGTCGCTGCAATCTTTCCGGGATAATCAATTAGCGTCATTTTTTGTAGTCCTGATATCTTCACCATACAACCTCTTTCCGGTATCGTTTTTGCTTTTAGCTAACTTTCCTCAAAAATTCAATAATGCTTTTACCCGCAATAGCGCCCTGGCCAACAGCGGTTGCAATTTGCTTAAAACCGCCCGTGCAGTCCCCTGCGGCAAAAACGCCGTCCAGATTTGTCCGTTGCTGAGCATCCGTAACAATCGCGTTTCCCGTGACATCCACGCCGAGTTTGACGGCAAAGTCAAAGCTGGATGCTGTACCAGAAGCGATGAATAAACCATCAATTTGCTGAGGGCCGTTTTCCAGCAGAATCTTCTGGAGCACAGTGTCACCCAAAAGCGCCTTGACCGGCTCCTGCCGTATTCTATATTTAACCGCTTTGCGAACATATTCGCCCGTAAAATCCGTATTCCTACCGTTTGTAAAAATGGTGATATCCTGTGTGAATGGCTCCAACTCCAACGCCTCCTGCACGGCGTAATTTCCGTTGCCAAGAATGCCTACGCTTTTCTTTTTATAGAAGAAACCATCGCAGGTCGTGCAATAGCTTACGCCTTTGCCCTCGAACTCTTTGATTCCCCGCAGTTCGGGCCGGTGCGGTGCTTGGCCCGTTGCGAATAAGACTGCTGCGGAGCGGTATTCGCCGGTAGCGGTTTTCACGATAAAAAGATTGCCCGGTTCTATAGATGTTACTTCCTGATCGATAATCGTCGCACCAAGCCTTGAAGCCTGCCTGACGCCATTATCCAGCAGGAGTTTCCCGCTTACCGGGGTTTCAAAGCCATAGTAATTCTCGATCTTTGAAGCATTTTTGAGCGAACTGGTATCGGTGCCGATCACAAGTGTTTTTAGATTAGCCCGGACCGTATACAAGGCCGCTGAAATGCCAGCCGGACCTCTGCCTATAACTATCACATCGTAATTTTCCAATATCTTCACCTTTCTTAAGCCGTCCAGGCCATTGCGGCATACTCATCAATCCGTGTACCATTAGAAAAGTATAGCAATTTTATACTGGCCGTATGTAACTTTGCTACATACACGAGAATTCAACCAGGATATACTGGGGCCATAATAAAAAGGAGGACGATCCAAATGCCTGTTGTTCATTTGACTAACAAAAACTTTAAGCACGTTGCTATTGATTCCCAAAAGCCTGTGCTGATTGACTTCTGGGCGGAATGGTGCGCTCCATGCAGAAGACAGTCATCCATTATCGAGCAGCTTGCCGATGAATTAGATGGTACTGCTATCGTTGCAAAGCTGGATGTCGATGCGAATCCCGAGCTCGCTGGTCAATTTTCCGTCATGAGCATACCGACGCTGGTTACGATGAAAGCAGGAAAAATTGTTGGTAGCAAAACCGGTGTGACATCGAGGGAAGAACTGCTGAAAATGATCAGCTCTGCCAAGTAATAATTCACCGTCCTATTTCTTTCAGCTTGTTCATATTGGTCAACTGAATTTGACCACGCGACAGCTTTAAGAGGCCGTCGTTTTCCATATACTTCAATGTACGGCTGATCGCTTCGCGCACCGTCCCAACATTCCTGGCGATTGTGTCGTGGGTTAAGAAAAGCCTCTCGGAATTCTCTAGGACGGACTGTTCCAGCAGAAAAGAGGCGATCCGCTGCTCCATGTTTTTTGAGATCATCTGATCCATGACCCAAATGATTTCCGAAAGGCGCTCGGATACGAGGGATAGGGAAAATTCCTTGACCGCAGCACTTTCTTCGGAAAGCTTTCTCCATGTTATAGGTGGAATAAAAAAGATTTCACTGTCCTTTTCTACTTCCAGTATTATTTCAAAATATATATTTTTCAGGACACAGGAAGCAGTAAGGATGCAAACATCTCTCGGTAATAGGCGGTAAAGCGTGATTTCTCTACCATCTTCCAGCCCATATACGGCTCTAAGCTGACCGCGCTTGATGATGATAAGACCCTTACATTCTTTCTCTTTACTGAGTATGATTTCACCTGATAAGCAAACGGAGCGAAAAGCAGTCGCTGCAATCATGCGCAGATCGTCTTCACCGAGCTTCGGGAAAAAAGGAAGGGCCTTATATAAAAAGTCCATTTCTCCATGATTTAGCATCTTAACACCTCCTTGATGCGGGGATTATTTTTTACAATCAGCTCCAGCTCGATAACTAATTGATCAGGGCAAGAGGTATTACTTCTGAACAATTCCCCGATATTTTCGCATACCTCGGCTATTGGCATCCTTCATGGAACATTGCTACATATACTCAACATTCAAGAAGGAGGGCATCACTTTGACAGGATGCCCT
>CAYZDF010000116.1:0-6434 GCA_964477085.1 uncultured Gracilibacteraceae bacterium
GCGGAGACAGCAAAGAAAGGACTGCACTGAAGGATAAAACCTTTGGTGCAGTCTTTCACGTTGATAAGTAATATTATACATCCGACAGTATTGCTAACACCCAGAAGTTTGTTACAACTTCAAGTAACCCTGCTTGAAAGCATCTGGGAATAAGAAGAGTTTTTCCCCAACTGCAAACTTCACACGAATGTGTTTCCCAGCTTTATCGAGCTTTGTAACTATACCATCACCGAAGCTCTTATGCTTAACCGCATCGCCTTCCGAAATCTCCGGTATAACAAACTCTTCCATTTCCTCATCGGCTTGCGTGCTGGTGCTATAAGCGTTCTTATGCTCGGCTACTTTCGACAGCGGAGGCTTAATTCCAAAATGCCCCGTAACATATGTTGTAGCAGATGGTTTTGGATCAGGCTTTGGCACAGCTGCAACGGGCTTAACATCTTTTTCAATTGCTTCTTCGAACGCCGAGTTGATGGATTCCATTGTAGCCTGTTGATTGTAAAACAGTCTATCATATTCTTCGCGTTTGATGACGGTATCCCAGCCACCGATATCCTTTCCTTCGTGCTTGTCAATACCGGTATAGGAAAGGCTGCTGTCTTCGTAACGCTTGAACTTAAAAATGGCATCGTTCATCAGGCTTGCATTAAATACCCCAAGGCTGCAAAGAAGTTCAAAATCCTTTACGTTTAAGCCCGTTACCTTTTTAAACAATCCCGGCTCAAGCTGGGTTATAACATCTCTGAGTGACCGCTCGCGATAATCAGTGAGATACATAAATATCGGAATACGGGTAGCAAACTTGATGAGCTTTTCCTGAATCTGCTTCCGAAGAGACTTATATTCCTTTTCCTCTTCTGATATTTCCTTTTTCTCCTTCGGAGTCATCTTCTCGGATTCTTTCTTGGCTTTTTTTACCGCTTCTGACTTGTTGATGATTGTCTGAATATCCTGGTTCAGCGAACGGAAACCTTCAATGCTCATAAGAGCGTCGAGAGCTTCTTTGTTATTCATTAGGCGTTGCAGAGTGTCATTATCAACATTAACCAATAGCGCAGATTCCCAGCGCTTTGCAAGCAGAGTAGCAGAAGTTCCAGCCATTGCGATGTCGAGAATGTCCTGCGCATTAATCTGCCGCATGGTGCTGCCGTCATAGGCCAACACCGGCAGGAAATTAATGAACTCTGCTACCTTCTTTTCGGGATTGCTTTCATCAACATTCAAACGGCAAGAGTAGTCAGCTATCTGTCGCAGCGCCCTGTCCAAAGCAAAGTCAAAGACATAGCATTCTTCTTTCATAATCAGGTCTTTACCTTCTTCATCTTTAACTACCCACGGGGATTGGACACGAAATGCTGCTTGGAAATAGGTCTCCGGGCTCTTAAGGTTACGCAGCATGAATATGCCTGTCCACGGCTTTACGGTAACACCTGTAGTTAGCTTGCCACAGGTGAGGGTGATGGTATATGTCTCTAATGGATTCCCCATGGCATGCAGTACCGGGTAAAGGGCATCCAAGCCTATACCAGCTTCTGTTCCGGCGCAAACGATAATTTTATATTTCTGATTATAATACCCGTTCTGCTTCTGCATCATCAGGTTATACATAGCCTGGCAGGATGCCACATTCGGCAAAAACCAAATTGTGTGATTCAGAACATTCAAAAGTCGTGTATCGGAGAAAGGCATCGGAGGACGCTTATCCTGCCCGAGCTTCATATCATCAACATTGGATGGAAGATAAGAACCGCGAATCAGATCAAGCCATTTCTGCACTTCATTCTCGAAAACAAACCGGGCATCTTTGCCTTTACCCTTGGCAGAAAAGAATATATTTAAGTCGAACTCGTTAAACTCGCCTTGCATGGCAATCTGGCGAATGCTATCTGGTATCCGATAAGTGAGCATGACCATTCTCGGCAACGATAAATAGGGATTGCCAGGGCCTTTCCAGCTTTCCTTTGCACGTTGCTCGTCAGAATATGTCCAGTTATAGATCTGATCCTCTATAAATTCGCCGCTATTAATGGCGCGGAAAGGTGTGCCGGAAAGGTATAAATAATAACCGGCTGTGATGGGAAGGAAGGTTTCGTTGTAGGCGTTATCGGCCTCATCCTTCTTGTACTTCTCTATATCAAAGTCGACTATTTCTTCCTCATCCGGATTCTCAAAGAGCTTTTTGGCATTTTCTCGCCATGCACCAAAGTGATACTCATCAAAAATAACCAAGTCCCAATTTTCCGCATGGATAAATTCATTCTTAGCTTTTATGCCACCATTCTCATTGGTACCCAACAAGTCTTGAAAGGAACCAAAAACGACGATAGGCTTCTTTTTATCACACTTCGCGTAGGCTTGATCGATATTAACATTATTGTTGTGCGCGTCCTTATTGGAAACAAACTGCCAGCCTTCGAAATCGACATGAGAAAGTAAATCATCTCGCCATGCGGATTCGACAGCGGGCTTAAAGGTAAGCACCAACACGCGCTTAAAGCCCATCTTTTTTGCAAGCTGATAGGCTGCAAAGGTCTTACCAAAACGCATTTTGGCATTCCATAGAAATTTCGGTGCTCTGTCCGGCTCGTCGTATTTAGCCTTGGTAAAATACTCCACCGTGCGTTTTACGGCTGCCTGCTGCTCCGGACGCATACGGAATGCAGCTGTCCGACTGTCAGCAGTGATTTTTCCGGTTTTAAGTTCAACAATAGCCGCCTTGACATCATTTAGGGAGCAGTTGTACCACTCGTTATCGTCAGCGACTGCATTGAGCTGTCTGAAACCTCGTCGCTCTAAAATTCGATGTATATCCTTATCAGTAAAGACAGAGCCATCCTCACGCATAGCGCTCTCTTGATAGAGGATCTTAAACGGAACAGCAGCAGTGTGCAGTTGCTCTTTGATGCGGGTAGCCACATCGCGTTCAGTATATCCGATTTTTATGTATCCCTTGTGGGAGGCCACTCCAATAAGTTCATACACATAGATGGTTGGGGTGATCGAAGGCCGTTGAATAAAGAATTCAGTTGCCATCTGCTGTGACCTCCTTTTCTGTCCACACAGATGACTCAATATAGTCTATCTCTTCTGGAGTTAATTCGTATTTTTTATATAGTTCCGCATCTGTCCATTTTTTTGAAAAATCCTGCATAGGAACAAATTCATAAACCTTGGATGTCGTATGTTGAGTAATTTTTTTAAGACCAATCATAAAATGAAAGAACTTTGTCCCAATATAACTACATACATTATTTGCTTCTTCTTCACTGTTCCAAGGACCATTCATTATATATGTTTCTGTACAAATTGTATTAGGTGCCCCTACAATTGGCTTAATAACATCCGAGCGTGTGTCACCTGAACCTATTGCTTCTGGCACATATACTTTCCATTTGTCAATATACTCTTTGCCTCTTTCGACTCTGCTTCTAAGTATATACCCTTGCTTTTTCTTTGCATATACTTTAACATAGCCCTTGCCTTCGTAGTCTAAATCAAAATCATCGAAGTAGGTTCGAAAACCAAAGGTCATTGCAGGTTTAACTACAGTAGAAAAAGAAACATCGTTCTTTTTTCTCACCTTATGAAGAATCTTAATTGCTTCATTTTGTCTTATAAAAACATCGCAACCATCCTCAAGCAAAGGTCGTGTCATTTCAGATATGATTTTTCCATTGGAATGTGTTACAACATGGCATTCTCCATTGTGGTCTTTATCCCACAAAAAGTAGCAAACACCGCCTTTGATTTCAACACCAGGGAAGCAATCAGAGGCATCCCAAAAATCGTGCAACTCCCTTAATCTTTTATCATGCAGCATTGAGTCTCTGAAAGCATCGAGGTTTTTTCCACCCGAAAACCAACGGGAAGGGATAATCATGGAAAGATATCTTGGTTTTAGTCTTTTTGCCTGCTCAACAAATAAGTTGTATATTGGCATAGCACTTGCCTGAGCCCCACCATCATCAAGCTGGTAGGGTGGATTCCCTATTATTACATCAAATTTCATATTCCATATCTCCTCTGGATTTCTTGTGTGAATGAACTCGTATGCATGAGTTTCAAGGATTTCTCCACGTTTTTTATCTCCAAGAACAGTTTTTTGAGAAACACCACAGTATTTACATTTTCCGTCTACCCAGGTATGTAGTATATTCTTGAACCTGATATTTCCTTGAGCATCTTCGAATAGAGAAACAGAAAACTCGCTGTTCGGATATTTTGAGCAGTAAACGCTCCTGCGAGAAAGCAAGCTGGTGAGCTCTGTAATGGCAATTCCAAAGAGCTGTTTATGGAAAATGTGGTCTATACGCTCCTGTAAGTCCGGGAACTCCGGCTCCAGTCCTTTGATAAGCCTTTTGGCAATTTCCCTGAGAAAAACACCGGTCTTGCAGGCGGGATCAAGAAAGGTGTTATCCGGGTTTTGAAAGAGTTCCTGCGGCAGCATATCAAGCATAGCGTTTACTACATCCGGCGGAGTAAAAACCTCATCGTTTGAGAGATTTGCAAGGCAGGACAGCACGTCCGGATTGTATACATTATTAAATAATCCTGTATCAGCCATTTTCCTGTATCCTCCTATAATGTGATATGCATTTCTTCAGGAACACTCCTTCATCCGAGGGTGCCTCTCTTATATCCTCATCGAGCATGAGTGATATTTGCTCAGGCTCGTCTTTTTTCTTTTTACGTTTAGGCCTTTCCTCTTCAGCAGCCAGCAGTTCGGCAAAGGTATAATCGCTGCGCTGCATCAGAGCATCATTAAACGGAAAAGTCCATTCGGAAAAAACAATAGGTTCATTCGTATCCTTTCCATTTTCATCAACACATTTGAGCGTCAGCGCATTGCCGCATACGATGTTACGGGAAAGAATAAACTTGGCGGCCTCGCGGGTATCATCATTGCACTCTTTTTTACATATAGCCTTATATTCCTTATCCCACATTTCAAATAGCCGCTGCCTACATTCAATGCAGTTGTCGATCAGTAAATCCACTCCATATAAGCTGCCCAGCGCCAGAAGTGAATTGCGCTCCCAATCATAAGGGCTTTTTTTATATTTTTTCCTCACAACAGCCAGCTTCCTTGAAAGTATTTCTGCAAGGAAATTTCCATTACCGCAGGCAGGCTCCAAAAATCGTGAGTCAATTCTTTCAGTTTCCTGTTTCACCAAGTCGCACATGGCTTTAACCTCGCGTTCGGCTGTAAAAACCTCGCCATGCTCAGCTACGCGCTTCTTGGATTTTACTTGTTTCGGCATTTTTTCATCTGCTCCTCGTCCGGAACAAACTCCAAAATATCATTAGGTGTACAGCACATTGCCAAACAAATGCTTTCCACTTTATCTAACGCTATATATTGGCCTGTTCTAATTTTCGTGATTATATTTGCTGATATGTTTGCTCTACGCATAAGTTCAGCATTAGATATATTTCTATCAATCATTAAGTGTTGCAACTTCTTATAACTTACAGCCATAAGTTATACCTCCAATTAAGAGCTGTTATGCAAAGGATATCACATTTCTGTTAAATTTTCAATAAATGCATGAATAAGTTTTAATCCGAAAGCATTTACAACGTCACACACATACCCGGCATGGTAGTGAGTTTAATTTTTATTCCTTGTTTTCTACTTCCTTCGCCTTCTTCCGAGCATAGCTCGCTCGCCTGTTTCTGCGATTACGCTCGGCCTGGCAGTCCCAGTTATTACAATATAGCTGGCGGCTTGAATGCCGCACAAAGTATTTGCCGCAGGCAAGGCAGGACAGTATGGAGCCTTGAGATTCAAAATAGTTAAGGTCTTCATCCACCGGCGGCGCAACGTCAGCTACCATTCTGGAAAAGGTGTACCAGCAAATATCGAATACCGATTGAATGTCGGCGCCGTACATTACTTTCCCGGTTTTCTTATCCAATTTCAGCCTCATACGGAAGTCCGGGAACATATCTATCACTTGGGATATGTGTTCATTGTAATTCTCAAGTATTCGGGCCTTGTATTCCTCGTCGTCCTCGTATTGTCGGTATCTTTCAAGAAAAGCGAGGCTGTCGCAAAGCCTGCCTTCATAATAAAAATTCCTTGCGCAATCAATCTCTCCGTAGTATTTAACCCTTCTCAAGGCAAAGTAAAGCTCAAATACAGTACCCAGACTGCATAAATCCTTTATGAATTGATTTACATAGAATGCGGCATCTTTCTGAATCAAATCCATGTATGTTATATGCGCAAACTTCTCGCTATCCAGCATTTCATAAAGACTGTCTATGTTGTAGGGGTGAATATTGTTTCTGCACCAATCCCAGACGGCATCTGTAATCGAAACAGTGCTGTCCGGGTTATTTATTTTTCCGTAAAGATTGCACAGGCTGACTAATAGCTCCTGTCCGGTACGCGAAGAATCAGTACCGCTTTCCTGAGCATGGCTCCCTTT
>CAYZDF010000117.1:0-6326 GCA_964477085.1 uncultured Gracilibacteraceae bacterium
TCTGCATTGCGGGGAACACCATTGACCGGGAGCCGGAAAACGGCGGCAACGGTCTAGGCTGTCAGTCGGAAATCAGCTACACCATTACGACATACGATCATTTATCTGGATGTCTGGATAAATGATCTAATCCCGAGGGTTGACTTATCCCGATGTTGTCAGGTAAGGGCGGAGCTACTTGTTGAGAATCAAGTATGTGTTTTTCCGTTGTCATCATAAAACCTCCAGATAATAATATTAAAAGTGGTCGGGTAGGCTAATGCCGACTCGGCCACTTTTGGACTGAATCATATTGTTTCAACAGACTATGCAAGACCATACAAACGCTTGATCATCTGCTCGTCATTTTCCCAAATCGGCTCGATTGTAGCATTGGCTTCACATTTATCCGTAATTTTTTGTATGGCTTGCCTTTTCATTTCAGTATCGGCCCAGGCATAGATCCGAGTAGTGTTTACATCGGCATGTCCGAGAAACTCGGACAGTAAAACCAGAGGCATACCTCCCCGATACAAGTGCATCGCTCTGGAATGGCGCAACTGGTGTGGGTGAACTCTATCCGGAAATTCTGAACATAACTTTTTGCCTGTTTCTCCGTATTTGCGCATGAACAGCGAGACAGCATCCGAGGACATTTTGTTTCTGTGGCCATGAGAGATTGTATAGAACAGAAAATCCTCATCTTTCCTTGATATTGCAGGATGAGCTGTATTGAGGTAATTCTTCAGATGCCCAGCAACTTTGGACGAAATGGGTAGTTTTCGCATTTTAGCCCCTTTGCCTGTAAGATAAACAGACGGAGTATTCTGCTGCAATTCCAAATCGCCAATCCGCAAATCCAACAGTTCCTGACACCGTGCGGCAACGTCATACATTAAAATCATAAAACAAAAATCCCGAAAACCTGTTGTCTTCTTAGTATTAGGTTGCAGAAATAATGCTTCGAGAGCTGGCAAGCTCATGAATTCCACTACCTTACCGTGGGCTTTTTTAACGGGTACGTTTGCTAACTCGACCTGGAAATAGATCTTTGCCGGATCGACAATGCTTGAATATTTTGCAAAAGAGCGGATCGCCATCAAGCGCAGATTTACAGTTTGAGGTGAGCATCCCCGCGAAACTGTGAGCCAATCCAAAAAGCCGCAGACATTTGTATAAGTCAGATCATCGAAACCTATCCGAGCATACCCAAGGCCAAGTTCTTCCTTAAAATATTGAAGCAGGAGACTCAATGATTCCCGATAGGATTTCTGCGTATTTTTGCTGTAGTTTTTTTGCTTGAGTAAATATATCTCAAGAAAATTTTTAATTGTTTTGAAAAAGCGTTCGTCTTTCATCAGCATTGTTCTACCTCCGGAATCATATCTACGTAATCTTCAAGGTGAAGATCTGACATTTGTGGAAAGAATTCAGGCACCAGATGAATGTAATAGGCGGTGTCAGACAGATTTTTGTGTCCCATATACTCGCTGAGATAAGCAAGACAGGCATTGACATCCTGTCCTTCCTTCATCCATTGATACAAACGATGTGTGGCAAATGTATGGCGGAGATCATAAAGTCTGGGTTCGTTCCCTGCGCAATGGTGATATAGTCCGGCCTCAATCAAAAATTTCCTGAAGGTGGGAATGATCCACTCTTGGGAATACATCCCCTCTCCGCGACTGCTTGGACTGGGAAAGAAGAATCTTCTTTCCGGATAGATCAACCCAACTTTTTTAGAATACCGGCGGCATAATTCCAGTATTGAGCCCGAAAGCATGACGATGCGGTCTTTATGACCTTTGGATTCCAGTATTTTTACACAGCCAGTATTAAGATCAACATCTTCCGGACGTAGGCGACGAGCTTCAATTGGCCTTAATCCGCAGCAGTAAATCATTCTGAACATCACGGAAACAACTAAGTGCTTTACTGGCGTTCGGGTTGATGGTTGACATTGGTCAATCACACTAAAAATGGTAGATAGTTCCTCTTTGGTGTAGATATGCGGGATGTGACGTTCGGTTTTGCGCATCAGCTCCATTGGAAGGACATAGGCCGCAATGCCTATACCGTTCATATATCTGGCAAGCTCACGAATAACGGAGACTCGGTTGAGTCGAAACAGATTCCGTTCACAGTCCCGGCATTCGGCCCATTTTAGAACCAACTGCTGCGTTATTTGTGTCTCGTTAGGGAATTGTTCTTGGCAAAACCGTTCAAACATATACAAAATACGTTCGCTTTCCAGATAATCGAAACCGAAGGCACGCTTTTGTGCGATTAAACCACATATATATGGAGCGAACGCTCCGGTAAAGTCATATCTCATAGAAGTGCCTCCTGCGTAACTTCAATTCCGTCAAGGTCTAATGCGCAGACAAGTAGCCGCTTTTTACTGATGCGTACATATGGTTTCATTGAGTCAATTTGAGTATGACCTAATATTTCTTTTACGGTATCAATCGGTACTCCGCCATCAATCATTTGCGTGGCCACATATCTTCTAAAGCTATGAAAGCCCTTATGACATCCCGGATCGTAGTTCATCTCAGCCTTGCGCATATGCAATCTCAGTCGATCACCAACCGCATTGGGGGTCATTGCACCATAAGGAAATCGCGCTCTAACGAACAAAAATTCCGATTGTGTTTTTGGGCGTTCATTAAGAATATAGTCTGCTATGGCGTTTCCGACTGCGGGTTCCAAAGGCAGTGCCAATTCCACTCCGGTTTTATGCTGACAAAATCTGATTTCATGGCTGTTCCAATTAATGTTCACTAATTTTAAGTTTACTATATCGACCGCACGCAGGCCAACACTTTGCGCTATAGCAAAAACAGCAGTGTCTCGCTTGGACAAGCTGGAATACTTCATTGCGGAATCTGTAATCGCCACAACCTCTTGCGTTGAAAATACCGGCATCAGCTTTTTCCTCTGCGACGGCCGCGCCGTTAATGAAGGTCTAAAATCAATGCAGTCCATACAGCCCAGCAGATATTCACACAGATTCTTTAGCGCACTTAGCACACGCTCCATGCTGCCTTTATGTTGCGGCGCAACAAACAGTAGAAAATCACTGATCGATTTGAGCGTTATCGTTTTTAATGAAGAATGCCCGTTCGTTTCGAGATATCTGAAAAATTTGCGCGTTATCCCGACAAAACTTTGGATTCCTTTAGGGGTACGCATCTTTCTTCTTTCTTCCCAAAATTTAAATTCCAGCGTAATGTTTTCATAATAGGCAGATAACTGATAAGTTGGACAAGGCTTGATTCTATGCCACACGATGCAACGCCTTAAAGAATATTCTTCCATCATCGCCGCCATCTTACGAACGCGCATATTTATGTGATTCCCAATAAGACCTTCTTGAAATTGCTTCTGGATACCAAGAACTACCTCATTTGTAAACACAGGATCATATAACTCTTTCCCGGCTTTTCGGTACGCCTTGATGAGAGGCCACATGCCCTCATAGTAATAGTTACGAAGACTGTATTTTCCCAGCCCCATCTTGCGTAACGCATTGAGCAGTCCGTCGCAAAGACATTTTAGTTCAATTTCTTTTTGCATAACAAAGTACCTCCATAATATTGTGGATCGGCCTATGACCGTCAACTTCATTATAGAGGTGCTTTCGATATATTTAGTTATTGAAACCATACGAGTAAAAAGAAGGTTTAAACTCCTTATTCAGTTGTCGCTAATTTTCATCTGCAGAAATAGAAATTGCTTTGACCGGGCAAGAGTTTACTGCCTTCATAAGCTTCTCCTGATCGATCTCTTCGCTAATTTCTTTGAGAGAAGCTTTTTTGTTCTGAATTTCAAATAACTCCGGGTAGTTTTTTGTACACAAAGAACACCCCATGCAGGCGGATCTGTTGATAGAAGGGCCGCTCTGATTTGCCCTGAGCTGAGGCAGGTCATCATCCTTTACAATTTTCGCTGTGATCCAAGAAAAAACAACGATGGCGATGACAGTCAAAACCCAGCGAACCGCCATAAACTTAAATCCCAGGAATTTCAACTCATTTAATAGCATCGGGACTTTTATCACTGCCCAAGCGCTTAAAATGATAACCAGATTTCTGACTGAAGCGCCTTTCTTATGCAGCATCACGCATAGTGGAAACGCCGCGTAGATTGGGCCCGCCGATATACTTCCAAGCGCAAGAGAAAGAACAACGCCTTTTGTTTTTGCTTCTTTTCCAAGATACTTCATGATTTTTTCCTTGGGAACCCATAAATCCAGGAGAGCTGTCAGAACAAATATGACCGGCATGATCATAATCATTTCTTTTATGTAATAGAAGCTGTTCTTGACAGAAGCGACTCCCATACCCGGATTTATGATAAACATAGCAATGTAGGCGATTGCTATAAATACGATAAACAGATTTTCTTTCACTTTATTTATGACTTTCATATGATCACCCCCATAACAAGCGCAATAATAATCGCAAATAGAAAACTCAGCCCGTTTCGCACGGCGGTAAATTTCAAACCAAACTCTCGCCGTTCAAGCGGAAATGTGACGATACCAACCATCGTAAGCGTTGTCAGAAAAGCGACGGAGGGAACTATTTCCACGCCTGCGTGCACAAGCGTACCGACAAGTGGAAAAGCAATAAATGCCGGAATCAGGGTAATTGCTCCGAACGCGGCAGCAATAACAGTGGCCAAAAGTACCGACTGCTTGCCGACAAATTCGGCAATGTTCTCAGGCGGGAATACAGTCAAGATCAAACCAATCAAAAAAATAATGGACAAAATACTGCCCAGCATTCCTTTGCCCATGCCAAACGCCATTTTGAGGGCCTGCTTTGTTTTTCCCTTATCCTTTGCAAAAGAAAATATTAGGAATATGGCGGTTCCGATCCACATTGCCAAAGTCAATACATCCATATGATACCTCCTACGATCTGTTTGATCAGATTATAGAGGGTATTATTCAATTGAAATAGACACCTATGTTTCTTTTTGCTATAATATTCAAAAAGGAGCGGTCTATATGATAATTGAGGAAATACGGCATATTCCCTTGCTTTCGGAAATGGATACCGCCGTTTTGGATAGATGTATTACTGAAAATCAGCTGTTTGTCAGGCATTACGCAAAGGGGGCAACGGTGCACCATCAGCATGAAGCCTGTTCTGTGCTCGACGTTGTTTTATCAGGAAAGCTGGTTGCGTATTCCTTATCGGAAAATGGTTCCGCGATTACAATGTTCGAGTTTCAAAAAAACAGTATTATCGGAGCCAATTTGCTGTTTGGAGAAAACACCAACTATCCGTTGAATATTTACGGCGTAACACCTTGCGACGTGCTTCATATATCGAGAGATGCGGTTATGGAATTTCTTCATGATTATCACTTTGTCATGCGGTATATAAAATCTTTGTCTCTGAATTCCCAAGGCATGAATCGAAGGATTACAATGCTGACCCAAAAAACTCTGCGTGAGAATTTAATGGACTATCTCAGGCAACAATCCATTATTCAAGGCTCTTCGAAAATCGTCCTTCCTTTCAGCAAAAAAGAACTGGCAGACTACTTGGGCGTGCAACGACCGTCGCTGTTCAGGGAACTGAAAAAAATGAAGGACGAGGGTATCATTGAAATTGATAACCGCACGATTCAGTTATAAAAGCTCAAACTGATTTTTGTAAAACTTCAGAACGCCGTCGTCCCTGAGCTTTGACAGTTCAGCCGACATTGCGCTGCGCTCGACGGAAAGGTAATCCGCAAGTTCCTGCCGGTTGAATGGAATGCAAAAGTGACTGCTTCCCGATTTCTTGGCCTCAGCCGAAAGGTAGGCCAAAAGCTTTTCACGAGTGGTGCGTTTCGAGGTGAATTCAATTTTCTGCGTTAGCGATATGTTTTTCATGGATACGATACTCAACATATTCTGAATGAGCCTGCTGTGAAAACCACACGCCTTGGCGCATGGGACGGCCAGCCTGTGACAGTCGATAAAGAGAAGTTCACTTTCGGTCGTTGTGATTACACTGACCGGAAGCGTTTTTATTTCCGCACAGGCAAAGGATTCCCCAAACAAATTCCCAATGTCAATTTTTCCGAGAATGCTCCTGTTTCCGTAATAGTCATCCTGAACAACCTGAACTTGTCCCGATAGAACAATGCCGAATTTTTCGATGCTTTCGCCACTGGAAAATACGGTTTGAGCTTTTTCAAAACGAACCGATTTCGCGGCCAGGCACGATAGAAGTGGCTGTAAATCAGCCTCTTCAATACCCTTGAATAATCGTACTGTTTTCAGCACATCCAAATAATTTTTCATAAAATCCTCTTTCGTTGGAATTCCAACCGACTTATTGATT
>CAYZDF010000118.1:0-6023 GCA_964477085.1 uncultured Gracilibacteraceae bacterium
TTATGCCCAGGAGAGGGCTTTTATTTTTTGTATCAAAATCTGCATGAACATAGATGAAGCCGTTGCGTGATTGATACAAGGATTTTCACCTGTTTTCGTTATGAGATTTCAAACTGCATAGAAGTGAGGGCTTTACGACGACGAGGGGTGTGTAGAGGGCTTTGTACGTTGCGATTAACGGAAAGTGTTCTTGATTAGATTAACATTCAAGCATCTTTTGAAATCGGATTTTGCACACACTCATAACGAAAAGGAAAGCCCATAACGAATAAGCAATATATCGTTATGTGTGTGAACACGTCATATACACCAGATTAGGGGTTGATAATTATGCAAAGAAAAGATCGCCAATTTGGAGAAGTATCTGAGAAAATAAGAAGGAATATGCGAAATATCCGTAGCAAAGATACAAGTGTTGAGGTATTGCTACGAAAGCGTTTATGGCACGATGGATACCGATATCGAAAGAATTATAAGAAATTACCAGGTTCTCCAGACATAGCAATTACAAAATACAAGTTAGCTCTTTTTTGTGATAGCGAGTTTTTCCACGGTAAAGATTGGGATAAGCTAAAAGTTCGCTTGGAACGCGGAAAAAACCCACAGTATTGGATTCGACATATAGAAGAGAATATGGAACGCGATCGCAGGGTGGATAGAGAATTGGCATTACTTGATTGGACTGTAATTCGATTCTGGAGTAATGATATAAAAAAGGACCTACAAGGATGTCTACGATTTATAGAAGAGACTGTGTTTGAAAAGATGGTAATTAACACCTATGATAGGGAACCAGAAGGCGATGATTATTAACCCCCGGTGATGGCCGCGTCTATTGTACCGGGGTTATATATTAGAAAATAAATTCGCATATGAGCGTAGTGGCGAATATTTGCTTGCTCTTATATATTTGAAAATTAAAAAATACGGTTCTCAAAAAAATCCGCAAAAAAGTGTAATATTTCTATTGCCTTTTTTATTCAAGCGTGATATGATATGTACATATTAACGATGGGGGGGTTCAAACATGGCAGATACGAAAGCAAGAAAACTAACCTATGACGAGCTGTTTAACTCGACTACGATGTTCTATATTAATCAGGACTGTGAGGAGAGCATTAAGAGGACGATTGATGAACAGACGGCAGATATCCTTGTTGGATTAAAATCCATCTCGAGCAAGGAGACTCTGAAGCAATATATCATTGACCATAAAGATTCTTTGGATAGACTTACTTCGGTAGCGGAGATTTCAGAAGAAAGATTTAAAAGAATGGTGTCAATGATAAGAAAAGATCGTGGCTTTGTCTTTGCTACAGAATGGGGACTGAGTAAAATTCGTTCAGCTATGATGGAAAGCCCAGCAATGATGGAAAGCGTCTTAAATCTCATTTGGGATGGAAAGAATGATCCTAAGATGCAGGCGTGTATTCCCCCGTTCTATTTGGAAAATATGGCAATGGATGCGAGCACACTTGCAAAAATTAAAGACGAAAGTAGCGTCCGGCAGCTTGTAAAGCGCGGCTTGGAGGGTACCTATAGCAATATGATCGGTGATGCAATACTTGCAGATATTGAAAAAGAGTTGAAAAGGGTCTGTGCAAAACACGGACTTGAATACCAGAAAAATGTTCGGATACCAAAGCTCGATCGTGCGGTAAGTTTTGTCTTGGAATCATCCACAAAGCCAAAACTCATTCTTGATGTGTCGTATAGCGTCACGACATCCAGCAGCCAAGGAAGCAAAAAGGAAGCAGCAAGAAAAACGGAGGCTGTTATAAAATCAGAACGAGAGGCTGGAAATAAAATAATCTTCGTCAATTTTTTAGATGGAGCTGGCTGGATAGGAAGACAAGCCGATATGAGAGAAATTCATAGGTGTTCCGATTATGTTCTCAATTTTCAAAACATGGGCTTATTGGAAGATATCATTGATGCACACATCAACGAATTATAACTGTGGAGGGTTTAAATATGAACGCTGCTGAAAGAAAAGCTAAGTTGAAAGAATTCACAGACCATCCGGAGACTGCTTGCCGGACCGGTATCCCTATTACCTATCATGGTAGTATTATCACACTTAATGCCTATGCGATACCTCTGGAATATCTGGTCTATAATCCGTACAACGGAAGGATCGGTAGTGTTGTTAAGTCATATGAGAGACAGAACCATCAGCTTAATCCGGAAGACCCAGGTGATAAGAAGATTATTGAAAAATTTCTCTGGGATTCCAAGCCAGAGGCGAATAAGAAAACAAGGGAGCGCCTTCTTAAAGAGCACCAGCAAAAACATGGAATAGTGACTGCTGATGGTATGATTATTGATGGTAACCGCCGTGCGAGTTTGCTGAACAGCATTATGGCGGATGATACCATTCCGTTCAACGAAAAGAGTCACTGTCAGTTCTTTATCGCTATCATTCTGCCCGAGGGTGCCGACAAAAAAGAGATTCTTGCGCTGGAAACTACTTACCAGATGGGCGAGGATGCTAAAGTTGATTATAATCCTATTGAGAAGTACCTTAAGTGCAAGGACTTAAAAGATGCGGGATTTACCGACGATGACATTGCTGGAATGATGGATTGCAAACCGGGCGAAGTTCGCACAATGCTCTCTGCCCTGAATTTGATGGATGAATATCTGGATGAGTATGGCTATTCCGGTATGTATACTCAACTTGACAAAAATGAGGACTCATTCCTAAAGCTTGATTCTGCCCTAAAGAAATATAAGGCTGGCGTAGCCTCAATGTGGGCTTATGATCCTGAAGCCGATGTCGCTGATTTAAAGCTGATTGCTTTTGATTACATCCGTGCTAATTTCGAGCAAACTCTTTTCCGAGATATTATTTCGGTACCTTCGGTGAAGAAGCCGGCATCAAGCTTCTTTGCGAAGCAAGAAGTATGGGAATCGTTCCGCGACCAGCATTTTGCAACTACTGATGCTATTCAGGAAGAATCCGTAGAGGATATTATGGCAAAGAATCCACCAGATCTGAGTCGAGCCTTGAAGGCAAGGGATCAACAGTGGCAACAGAAAGTCGAAGAACCGTTTGACGATAACTATATTCAGAGCATGGATATCTTAAATAACCATGCTAACGCAGCAAGACCATTACAGCAGCTTATGAAGGCTTGTCAGGCTCTTGAAGTTGTAGATGTAAGTCAACCGAGTTTCTTGAGCGACAGAAATGTGCTTGGCTGTGTCAAATCCTTGGATGAATTTGTAACTAAATTCAAGGAAATTCTCGGTTTGTAAAGGAAGTTGAGTGAATGAAGAAACTGTGTCTTGAATCAAATGAAAACGGCAGTTCTCTAATTATCACCGGGGACATAGATTCCATATTTAGCAATAGGCGTGCGGCGCGGTACTTAAAGGACACGGTGAAGTTCGCTAAAACGGATGGCAGTATTATTGTTGAAGCCGATGATGACATAAATAAGAGTATCGATCGGATAAAGAAGCTCTGCGATTATATTGGGGCAGAACTTGTTTATTCAGGAAGGGTTTCCGAGGCAGTAACCAATTACGCGCTTGAAGAGGAAAAATTTGGGGAATTTGCAGAAAAGGCTCGTCTAATCAGAGATAATCATTGTGATAAAGATGATTTTGAGCGGTTTGTTGATTCTGTAAGCAAAAATCTGTCTAATAGAAGTCTGTATAAACTACAGTTGCTTTCTGCATATCACCTCGCCTTCTCACAGAATGCGTGTAATTTCTCTGTGCCAGGAGCGGGCAAAACAAGCGTTGTCTATGGGGCTTTTGCTTATTTGTCAAATCTACCGCAAGAAGACAAAAAATATGTGGATCGATTATTGATTGTCTCTCCTTTGAGTGCATTTGGTCCCTGGGAATTTGAATACGAAGAGTGTTTTGGAGAAAAGCCGTCAACAAGAAGGCTGAATGGGAAAGTCCCGATTGAAGAGAAAAAGCAATATCTGTATTCATTTAATCCTGCAAGAATCACGTTACTCTCATACGCATCAGTGTCAGCGCTAAAAGATGAACTGATATATTTCCTTAAAAATAACAAGGCGATGGTTGTATTAGATGAAGCACATAAAATTAAAAACACAAACGGTGGCGTGACCGCTGCAGGAGTGTTAGAGATTGCATCATACTGCTCATCAAGGGTCGTGCTGACAGGTACACCAGCACCAAATGGCTACGAAGATTTGTATAATCTTTATAAATTCATTTGGCCCACCAAAAAGATAATACCCTTTGAAGTATACCAGCTTAAAGACATGAGCAAAGCAATAAGTGATCCGCGTGTAGATACTTTACTACAGACAATAGAACCATTTTTCATCCGCATAAAAAAGAGCGACCTTGGTATACCACAAGCGACAGAGCATGAACCGATTATTGTTCCTATGGGAGAAACTCAGCGTAGAATATACGATGTAATAGAAAAGAAGTATATGAACGATATTGTTTCAAGCAAAGACAACTGGTTCAGGCAAGATTTAGTTAAAGCGCGTCTGCTTCGGATGATGCAAGCAGCAACAAATCCGAGCCTTCTTAGTATGCCGCTTAAGAATTTTGCATCCTTCGAGGGATTTGATCCAAATGCAGTATCTGAAGATACATCATTGATCTCAGATGTTTTGCAGTATGCTAAGTTGGAAACACCTGCAAAATTTATTAAAGCTCGGGAACTTATCGAACAGATTGTTGCTGACGGCGGGAAGGTTGTAGTTTGGGCAATCTATATAAAAAACATACTTGATTTTGAAAAGTACCTGCTTTCATGTGGAATCCCATGTAAAACGTTGTATGGTGCTACTCCAGTTGCTACGGGTGATGAAGATGAAGATGAAGTTGAAACCAGAGAGAAAATCATAGCAGAGTTTAATAAACTGGACTCCGCCTTTAAGGTTATTATTGCAAATCCATTTGCGGTGTCTGAGTCAATCTCGCTGCATAAGGCTTGCCATAACGCCATTTATATGGAGAGGAGTTTTAATGCGGCGCATTTTATACAGTCAAAGGATCGTATTCATAGATATGGTTTAGAACCGGAAACAGAGACGAATTATTATTATTTGTTATCTGAAGAGTCTATTGATGAAGTGATCCATGATAGATTAATCGAGAAGGAGACAAGGCTTCGAGATATCATCGAGAGTATGCCAATCCCGCTGTTCGAGAATGCAGGATTAGAAACTGGAGATGATGATATCAAGGCTTTGATAGCAGAGTATGTTAACAGAACTAAAAAGATGTAATTCCATTGGGAATATTGATGGCATTCTGTTTCTTATCTCGATTTTGGCTGGCAAGGATAAAATCAGCAGGGACGAGATACGGAACAGATGTGCCCTGGAAAACAATATTATAGTTAATTGCCCTGGAGCAGTAGCGTTTTTTGAGTATCTAAGATTGGTCGATACAACCACAGATACCGTTATCCCGTTACCAGCACTAAATGTGCTTTCGGAGCAACAGAGCGATGCCAAAATTAATCAGTTAGTAGCATTGAGCATTAGTAGGCTCGTAGAAGACGGCATTTTTGATAAGGATGCCACGGGTTTTGATGCAGAAAAAGGTCATTTAACAATTAAACGGTCTGCGTTTCCTCTTGCATATGCAGCTATTCGAAATTTTCTTATTATGGCAGGTGCTCTTAACAAGGAAGAGAACGGAGAAATAGGTGTTACGGGAGACTATGAGTCTAACTGGACTGAGCAATTGCATAACCGAAGAAAGAAATTCACTCTTGAGCAATTATTAAAACAACAGGAAGACCAAAGCAAGCGAGGCCTGGAGGCTGAGGAATTTGTATTGGAACTTGAGAAGAAGCGTCTCCCCAAAATGGCGCAGAAGATAAAGCGGATTTCTGATTTTGATGTTGCAGCCGGGTATGACATAGTATCGTATGAGAGTTATGAAACTGAGCATTATGATCGGTTCATTGAAGTGAAGTGCTATATTGGATTCCCTCATTTTTTCTGGTCAGAAAACGAATCCGATGTTGCAAGGATTAAAGCAGATAAATATTTACTTTGCTTGGTTGA
>CAYZDF010000119.1:0-5963 GCA_964477085.1 uncultured Gracilibacteraceae bacterium
ATCTATACCGCGTTGGAGGTGGAGCCTCCCTCGTTATAAAATTCGGGAACTCAGGCTGCAGGGCGATGCTTACGGCTATCTATCACATTATTTCCAAGAAAGAGCCTTTTGTAGCCCCAAGTAAGGCCAAAAGAATTTCGAGCTCTCAAGAACAAATTTTAATCGCCAAGCTCCAGGTTTTAGGCTATAAGGTTGAGAAGATAGCTTAACCGAGCTACCATCGCTTATTTATATCTTACCATTTGGCTCAAAAAAATGTCAGTTTTGGGTTTGTTTTTTTTGTGCCTTTTTAAGCTCACACTTATATGTTGGTTTTTCATACTACCGGCCAGGGCGGTAAAGCCAATCTCTATATTTTCAGAATATGTCAGAATGGTTTTAAGAATAGTACTGTAACATTTCCACTTACTTATTGTAGACAGTACTCTAACATCATTTATCAGAATTAAGAAAAAGCTCTCAAAAAATCAATCGGCATCATTACGGTAAAAAGCTCCTGAATTTCTGGCGTGTGGAAATCCAAATCTCCGGTAATTAGGATATCCGGCTAGGCTACCATAGCAGAAGCCAAAATAGGTAAATCTTTTGGGTCTCGTATATATGGAAGTGTTACCGTGGAAAGGTCTGAGGGAGTATAGGCTATCTCAAATTCAAGCGTTGTTAGAAATTTATCCCATTTGGGAATTATCTTTGGGAATTTGCGCTCAATGACTTCAGAAATTTCCGTAATCGAATAACTACAAATAATCAAATGATGATGTTCGATAAGTAGAGTTAAAAGTTTGTTGGCAATTGACTATTCTGATAACACAGCTGATACTAGGATATTTGAATCAATAAATACGCGTAAGGCATTATTTTTTCCGCTCATTCCACATTTCCTCCCGAACTACTTCCAGTTCATTGAGAAGGTCTTGTTCAGTTATACCTTTATCTTGTGCTTCTGTACTCAGGGCATCTTGCAATTCACGTAAGGCGATTAAGCTTGCCTTGGTTATTACAACTTTGCCATTATCATGTAAGAAAGCGACCCTATCGCCTTCATTTAATTTTAACAAGTCTCGAATAGTCTTCGGAATCGTGACTTGTCCTTTTGAGCTAATTCTTGATATTTCCATAACAGAACCACCTTTCTTGTCTTTACATCTTTACATTCTTTACTTATATTATACTCCTTTAATATGCGCATGTGCAATTTACAAGTTTCTCCTTATTCTTTTAAATTTGTCGTTATCATCTGATATTGATGATTTGAATTCGCCTGCTTTTGAACAACGCCATTGTTCTCATCCAGATATCAACAATTAATAAGTCTCTTGTATCGCTTTTCTCCCGCAAACCAGTGTATTGTACCCAGAATAGAAAATAATAACGTTGGAACAATTACCTTATATTTTATTATAGGGTATAGATTATCTATCGTATCTCCGCTAGGCCTCCAGTTTAAGCCTTACTGTGGCTTAAGCAGCCAGTAACAAGGGTTTTGGGTTGGTGCTGGATGTCAAGGGTAAATAAACGGCTGCGCCGCCCTTGACATCCGATAGGTTAAAGACCTCCACTAGGGTCTTTTTTTGATTTCCGAAACCAAACTAATTGGCTTACTGCGAATATGTCTGAGAAAATTATACATTTAAATGAAGTTTCTCCGATGATGTTGCAGCTTACCCCAATACCGATAGAGAAGGTTACTGCAGATATAGTTCTGTACTACTTGCGGAAATTATATCTTAATATGGTGTTAGAATCTGTTATAATTCTAATGAACCTTAGGAAAACTGTTTCCAGTTTTGTATCTCTTTCTTTTTACAGACTTGATAATTTTTAAGCGTGTTTTGATCTCTATAGACGGGCCCAAATTGGTCTATTCTTCAGTATGTGAAGTTCTTCTTCTCTGAATGTTTACATGGAGGTGCTCTGGTTTGAAAGGTTATGCTGAAGTATTAGTAGATGTTGCCAATAGACGTCTGGATCAGAGTTATCACTATGGTATTCCGGAAAGTCTGGCAGTTCAGGTAGGAATGACCGTTATGGTTAGTTTTAATAATAGGAAGGTTCAAGGTCTTGTCGTCAGGATTACCGAAGAACCTCCGCAGCTTGACCAGGGTGTTATTATCAGGCCCATTGAAACTATTCTGGAGGCAAAATGCTTAATTCCTCTGGAGCTTATCGAACTGGCTACGTGGCTGTCTGAAGCAACCATTTGTTCGATTGCCCAGGCTTTACATACAGTTTGGCCATTTCTGAAGGGAAAAGCAGAACATTGGATCGTCCCGATGGTAGGGATGAATGAAGAGGATGTCAAGGTTTTGGAAGTTCTTGATCCCGATACCTATAATGTCCTGGCTGTTTTAAACAGGGCAAAGCGGGGCGGATTAGCGGAAAGTGTTCTGCTGAAGAGAGCGAATGTTAAATCGAACCTTTTGGAAGAGATGTTAAAACAGGGGTGGATTAGTAGAGAATCAAGATTTTTGAAACAAGGAGCTAGTAAAGCCCAAACAACAACGCCCAGAACCAGGGATTCGAAACAAATAACGGAATCTGCCGAAAAAAGAGCCCAGTGGCCTGAGCATAAAGCTGAGCTTAGTCTTAGTCCCTCTCAACAAAAGGTCGCCCGGGAAATCTGGCAAGCTTATCAAAAAAAAGAGGGTTCCACCGTCCTGCTGCATGGTATAACGGGCAGTGGCAAGACGGAAGTGTATAAAGATGTGGTAACCAGAGTTCTTCAGGATGGTGGCGATGTCATCATCTTAGTACCTGAGATCTCACTGACGTCTCAGATTTCGAAGGTCTTTCTGGAGAGTTTCGGGGAGTTGGTGGGGATTATTCATTCCGGAATAAGTACAAGAGACAAACTAGGGTTGTGGGAAAACATATTAGCTCAAGGAAAGAGAATTATCATCGGGGCCCGTTCTGCTGTTTTTGTCCCACTGCCTAATTTAAGCCTTATTATTCTGGATGAAGAACATGATAACGCTTACAAACAGGATGAAAATCCTAAATATCATGCTCGGGACGTTGCGCGCTACCGCATGACACAACGTCAGGGGCTTGTGGTACTGGGAAGTGCTACTCCCTCGTTGGAGGCTTATGCAGCTTCGCAAAGAGGAAAGGTTCATCTTCTCAGTCTGAGCGAGCGGTACAATCTAAGAGCTTTGCCGTCTGTGGAGATCGTGGATATGAAACAGGAACTAGCCAATGGGAATAAGAGTATTTTCTCTTATGCATTGCGGGATAAACTCCGGACAAGAATTGAACGCGGAGAGCAAAGCATTTTGTTCCTTAACCGCAGGGGATATTCTACCTTTGTCTTCTGTCGGGAGTGCGGTTTTGTGGCACGCTGTCCTCAATGCGATGTTTCTCTGACCTTTCATAGTCATAAGCAAGAGCTATGCTGTCATTACTGCAATTATCAACAAGAAATATTTCATCGCTGTCCCGATTGCGGGAGCCGTTATATCCGATTTTTTGGTCAAGGGACTCAGAAGGTAGAGGAAGAAGTGGCTAACCTGTTTCCGGGAGTGAAGGTATTGAGGCTTGATACCGATACGACTGTCGGAGCAGGGAAACATTTAGAGATTTTAGAACGATTCCGACATGAAAAAGTACCGATTTTAGTCGGGACACAGATGTTAGCTAAAGGGCTGGATTTTCCGAATGTGACCTTGGTAGGGGTTATATCAGCTGATCAACTTCTCAACATGCCTGATTTTCGTTCCAGAGAGAGGGCTTTCCAATTACTGACGCAGGTCGCAGGCAGAGCAGGTCGGGGAGAGGTGCCTGGTGATGTGGTCATCCAAACCTATTCACCTCAGGATAGGTCAGTCATCAGAGCAGCCAAGCAAGACTACACAGCTTTTTTTTGGGAAGAGATTGCTTATCGCAAACAACTTGGGTATCCCCCGTTTTCTCATATTATCAGGATCCTAGTCTTTCACGAGAGGGAAGAAAAAGTTATCCGGAGTGCTAACGATCTTGCCAATCATATTCGTTTGGCTCTCACGATCGGGGGAGAGGAACCCTATCAGATCCTTGGGCCTGCCCCTGCAGTACTGACAAGATTGAAAAATGAGTATCGTTGGCAAGTGTCGGTAAAGGGTAAGAACCCCGATGTTTTACGCAAGATCGTCTATCGTGGGGTTCAAGCTTTTTATCAAAGTACGGAAAGCTCCGGGATTAAGATTAGTATTGAAGTCAACCCGTTATCACAATAATCCTGGAGGGAGAGAGATGTCACTTCCATCTTTTTAAGCAAATAGTATAATAGCATACAGTCAAATAGACCCTCATGCCGCTAAAGGCACCATCAAAGAATGAAGACTGGGTTATTTTCTGTGTAGAATAATAGGGTTGGTGGAGAAAATTGCTTAAAAAGATAATTATCGGTATAATGAAAAAGGCTTATTATAATAAACACACGCGTAAACATCCCAAGAATGAAGGGGAATATGACAAACGAAAAGTACGGCTCAGGAATGTAAAAAGAAGCAGGTTTAATCACAAGTCCAGACGAAGAAGGAGAGGAGCGGACAAGATGGCCGTTTATCAAATAGTACAAATCGGAGAAGATATATTAAGAGAAAAATCCCAGGAAGTTACCAAAATAACTCCAAACATCCATAAACTTTTGGATAATATGGCAGAGACCATGTATCAGGCTAATGGAGTAGGACTCGCTGCCCCCCAGATCGGTGTCCTGAAAAAGGTTGTTGTAATTGACTCAGGTGAAGGACTGATTGAATTGATTAATCCTGTGATTACAGAGAAAATTGGCGAAGAACTAGGTGAGGAAGCTTGTCTTAGCGTTCCTAATGTAGTAGGGGATGTTAGAAGAGCCAAAAAAGTGGTCGCCCAAGCCTTAAACAGGGATGGCGAGCTGATTGAATATGAAGCTGAAGGGTTGATGGCCAGGGCGTTTCAGCATGAGATTGATCACCTTAATGGCATTCTGTTTGTGGATATTGCTGATAAACTCTATGATAGAAAATAAGCTTTGTTACATTTAGTAAGTAGGATGTGAAAATATGAAGCTTGTGTTTATGGGTACCCCAGACTTCGCCGTACCTTCCTTGCAGGCTCTTTATGAAGCGGGACATGAGATTGTCGGGGTATTCACACAGCCGGACAGACCTTCAGGACGAGGCAAAAAATTGACTGCAAGTCCGGTCAAGAATCTGGCCGTAAGTCTTAATCTTCCTATATTTCAACCTGTAAAGATAAAAACACCGGAAGCAGTAGACATACTTAAAAAGCTTCAACCCGAATGTATCGTTGTCGTTGCCTTTGGACAGATTTTGTCCAAAGAGATTTTATCTTTGCCCCGCTACGGTTGTGTCAATGTCCATGCCTCCATCTTACCTTACTATCGGGGAGCCGCTCCCATTCACTGGGCAGTGATTAACGGTGAAAGAGAGACCGGAGTTACCACCATGCTGATGGATGAAGGCCTGGACACAGGGGATATGCTCTTAACCGGAAAATATCGTATAGCTGAGACCGACACGACAGGAGATGTACACGACGAATTAGCCATGATTGGAGCAGCTGTATTGATTGAAACGCTTCAGGGGCTGCAAAAAGGAACACTGATACCAAAACCACAGCCTGAAGAATTTACGTATGCACCGCTATTAAAAAGAGAACACGAAAGGTTGGATTGGACCTGGAGTGCTCAGACAATACATAATCGAATCAGAGGATTAAACCCTTGGCCGGGAGCATTTACCGCTTTTCGAGACGAACCCGTAAAGGTATGGATAAGCCAAATTTCCAATAAAAAAATGTATGAGATTCGTCAACAATCATTTACCCCAGGAGAAATAATCTCAGTAACAGAAAGAGGGTTACTGATAGCCACAGGAGAAGGTTTGCTGGAGATCATTGAAATTCAACCTGCCGGCAAGAAAAGAATGTCAGCATTCGATTTTTATAATGGACGCAGGGTAAATATCGGAGAGTTGTTAATA
>CAYZDF010000120.1:0-5897 GCA_964477085.1 uncultured Gracilibacteraceae bacterium
GGAGACCTAACTTAACTCATCCAAAAATTTGTCTTGACAACGGGGGGCACCATATTCTTGGTTCCCCCTTCAGCGTTAAATCCATATGAAACGGCTATTGATTCCAAAATCGTAGACTTTCCAGAACCGTTTTCTCCGACGATAAATGTAACTTTTGGATGAAATGATAATGACTGTAGGTCATTTATAGCCGGCAAATTAAACGGATATTCTGAAAACGATGGAACACTATCCCTATCCAATTCTATATATCTTATGTACTGTTCAAAATTACTTGATTTCATCAATTTATCTCCATAAAATATAAAGCTACGAACTTTTCTTAATCAATCCGCGACACGATGTCGCGGTCGTGCGTTCGGTTTCCGATAACGGTTCGCGAAGTTCCGAAGTCTGGTTATTACTTGCATATTCTCTCAGATTTTGGAACTTCGCTGTTATACGATGCCGTACGCCCCCAGATTGAGAGGCCGCCACGGATGGCGGCCCCCTTAGAACCTAAGAGTTATGCAAATAATAATCTACCTTTGGGTTTGGGAACTGATCTTCCTAAGGATTTTGCAGTTTCTATCCATTCATCAATAACTATTTCAACATTCTTCAAAACTTCTTGATGTGTTTTGCCATCGGCACAACATCCTGGTAATTCTGGCACTTCTGCAATATAGCAATCATCTTCATCGCTCCAATAAATGATTATCTCATACTTATGCATCAATACCACCTCCGAGTTTATATTTCAAAATAATCTGTCTTACCTGTTTAACTTGATACGGCTTTGCTTTTGACCCATTAGGTTGAATGTTTATGATTTCATCTATACTATCTTTAGAAAATATATGATGACTGCCACTAATTCGCTCATTAAATTCAAAATGATGCAACACTTTACAGAGATCATCAAACCCAATATCTTTATCTTTTGTTCCACATAATATTTTTATTAATATCTTTTCAAATTGACTCACTTTTTCGAGCCCCCTATAAGAGCATTATACCATTTTCTGTAACATAATTAAATTATTATGGTTTAATAATAAGCAATATCTACTTAGAAAAACCTGGAGAAAACCGCGCATGGATGCGCGGCCAATGCGTACGGTTTCGTGTAACGTCCCGAGTGTTACCGAAGTCTGGTTACTACATCCATATTATCTCAGATTTTGGTAACAATCTGTTCTACGACGTATCGTGCCCCCAGACTCAGCAGCGCCACGGACAGCGCTGCCTTAAACATTAGCAGAGAGCATCAAAGCGCTATTCAAGTAATTCCCCTCGGAGATTTACTACATTGGTTTTAAATTCAAATTCAGCCTACCTATTATTTTCTCTAACCTTCTCTTTTTTGCATCGTCAGATTTAGCTTCCAAATATAGCCCAGTATAGTTTTTTCTAACAGAAGGCGACATAGACTGAAAATTTGTGAATGCTGGTTCCTTGTCTTTTATTAGTTCTGTAAACATTTGTACATTCTCTTCTGAAATAGGTGTCGACTTTGGGGCATCCCACATTCCATTTTTCTTTGCTTCTTCAACTTTTATTCGGCCGAAATCAGTCATTAACCCTTTAGATTCAAGCTCTCTTACTAGATTTTTATTTTTATCTGACCATTTACTTCCTTTTCTTCTAATTGAAAAGTATTTTAAATACTTTGTTTCGTCAATACTTTGCATTTGTCCGTCAATCCAACCAAAACATAGTGCTTCTTCAAGAGCTTCACTAGCCTTAAGCGTTTTAATACTAGCATGTTTACTAAATACCAACCAAATTCCACTACTAGTGGTACAATTGTTAGATAACCAATTTCGAAAATTCATTCTTGATTCAAACAAGATTTGTTCCAAACTCATGCACCATCCTTCGTATCATTACTATATCTTAAAACTACGAATAAATACTATAATTATTACGTCCGCGCCAGGACGGCGCGGCCTTTGCACGATATGTCGTAGAACGGTTTGAGTGTTACCGAAGTCTGCATACTACATTCATATTTGCCCAGATTTTGGTAACACTCTGTTCTACGACGTATCGTGCCCCCAGACTCAGACAGCGCCTGGATGGCGATGCCTTAAATATATTCTGGCAAAACCGCTATATTACATTATTTGTTTTCTCTCAACCATTTTTTACATTGTTCAATCTTGGGTAACGGATCATAGCCTTGTTCTCTTCCCATATTGCTTAACATTTCACATGGAAAAATGTTGCACTCTCCACAATGGTTATATCCTTTTTCTTCACAACAAGTTTTTACACCACAGTTTCCTCCCCAAAAAGGAACTGACATATTGAGGCACCCACTACAATTTACTTTTTCCTTACGCTCACAACTGTTACAGCACACGCCACATCTTGATTCAAACATCGTCATTCCTCCAAATCACTCACTCATTTATAAGAATTATAAAACTCTTTCAACTCGTCTTTTGCCTTTTCGGAAAGGTTATACCATCGAATTCCCTGTATTGCGCCCTTCTAAAGCGAATAATCTATTTATACAAGCAGAGTCATCAATACCTTTTATTTTAATCCAAGCCTGCTTACTCCCTGTTTCAAATAATTGCTTAATTGTTTCTATTCCAACTTCATTTAGTTGTTGTTTAACTATTTTTCCTATGTTCGGTAGTGTTGATAATTCACCCATGTCAACCTTCTCCTATTCACAATCATTTTCTATGAAAAGGAATACCACAAATTCTTTTCCTCCGCGCCATGGACGGCGTGGCCTTTGCACGATATGTCGTAGAACGTCCCGTGAATTCCCGAAGTCTGGTTACTACTTGCATATTCTCTCAGATTTTGGGAACCGGCTGTTATGTGAAGGACCATGCCCCCAGATACCCGCTAAATATCACTTTTGACCTACCTAAATGAGTAAGACTCTGCGATACATTCAAATGTCTCATCTCTAAAATAGAATAAATAATGATGTAAATGGTTTGGATTAATTGTTGAGTTTACAATTATTCGATCATCCGGAAAGTCCTCTTGCCAATTGGAATCTTTAATCTGATAAAAATCGCCCCAAACAACACCACTGTTTGAAAACCTACATTGTCCTTTATAAAAGCCTTCATCATTTGTTGGTCCCAACCTGTACATATAACAATTTATAAATTCCAAAACCCCTAAGTCTTCCTCATCTACATTATCGTGAATGAAGCTATTCAAAAAAAATTCCAGGAAAATGTTATTTGTGTCTGCCGAGACAGATACCTTTGGCATGGGAGCATTTGGTTCAGCATCCCAATCCTTATTCAATTTAAGTAACTCCATTAAGCATCTCCCCAAATTCAAATTCTCAAAAACTATACTTGATAAGATAATCTCAAGATTCTAACTATGAATAAAATTCGCATGGTCTTTCACATAACGTCCCTAGGGTTTGCGACGTCGGGTTACTACATTCATATTCTCTCCGATGTCGCAAACCCTCTGTTATATGGCGTTGCGGCAAATACTTACATTCACATATACTTTCTGATCTACCTACCTTTTCTATAACTTTAGGTGTCAAACCATCCAATATGAATCGACTCCTCATAGTAAAGCTCAATTACAAAGAAAGCTTCTTGATCTAATATCCAGGTATCGAAGCTTACGGCAATTACATCATCTAATGCCTCGATGACTTTATTCACTGTTGACTGAATTACAGGTAAATTTGCTTCGTCCCATATCACATAAATACTGCCATCTAAATCCTCACCTTGATTCACAAGAAATTGAATAATCTCTTTTAGAGTTAGTAACTGTGGATTTCTTCGAAACAATATCCCAATCGATTCTCTCCCAAGGTGTAAAGGGAAATTTAGCTTTCATTTGAGCAATAACCTGAGATGAACGTTCTTTGGATAAAGCAGTTGTTGTTTCTCCTAAAGCCAGAACACACTCGTCAAACAATGTCATAAATATCACCTATTTCAATGCCTCTCTTTTAATAAAACCTCTGGAAAACAAAGAATAGACCCAGCAATGTCATATAACGTCCTGCGTGTTTGCGACGCGTCCCAACCACATTCATATTGACAAAGTGTCCAAAACACGCTGTTATACGAAGCCGTACGCCCCCAGATTCAGAGGCCGCCACGGACGGCGGCCCCTTCAAATCGCCCCAAAGCAATGGTTAATATACTTTTCTCACAAGAATTTCCGGGTTATATCTTCGCTGACTTTATCTAAGAATTTAACTTTAGGACTGCTGAATTTATCCGGAGAGAATCTAAATACCTAAAGAAAATAATAGTTCCCGCCAATATTTCTGGTTATGGAATTATTATCATACTCTATTTTTATCGTCTGTGCTTTGGGCTCATTATAACCATACACCACAAACAATCTGTCAAAACCATTATTAGTAGTTTGGCCGAAGTCGTGAACATCATATTTGTGATTTATATCTGCATTACCTGTTATGTTCGTTCCGCCTAGGAAGACATATCGACTAGCAAGCAAAGTATGAGGCTTATAATATATCATTCCTAATTGGCCAGAAAATTTATTTTTAAAAAGTATGAATTGATCATTTCTACTCTCTGTTACTTGCAGTACTTCAACGTCAGCAGATGCTCTTTTCTCTATATCTTTTGCAATATTTTCTTTATCCAAGTCGATCGTATTAGAAAGTATATATATATAGATGCAAAATAAGCTAATGGCTAACAAGACTAAAATAATAATTGATCTTCTAAGAAGAATATTCACTTGCCCCCTCCTCTTCAAATTATTTCTTTTAAAAAATCCGCGCATGGAGGCGCGGCCAATGCGTACGGTTTCGTATAACGTCCCGAGTATTTGCGACGCGTCTTTCAGCTTGCATATTGTCGCCAAATACTCTGTTATGTAAAGTCGCGCGCCCCCAGATTCAGAGGCCGATAGGACGTCGGCCCCTTTAGACATCTATAGTATTAAAGCTATCAAAAAACTGTTTTACATCTTCTTTTGATTTAACATTTACTAAGTTCAACAAACTCTTTGTTTGGAATTTCCTAAGCTGCTGTAGCTTAAAATGAAATTTAAATAAAATTTTTCTCATAATAATCCTTCGTAATTTCTTATCAATATAGGATTTCATTTTTAGCCGACCATAAATTCTCTCATACACTGAAAACAATGCTAAACAGTAAACGTAAGGTAAATATAAACCTGTTAAAATAATGGGCAATAGAAATGATTTTAAAGTAACTAAACTCCCTAATGAGTTGAAATCTTTAATCGCTAAATATATTGCATTAGACAGTATAATTAGGGCTTGCAAGCCAAACCCCGTTTTTTGAGTTTCACGCCAAAGATACAGCGATCGGATTCCCGAAAAGCATCTGTAATAATCGGACAAAAAGAACTCTGAGCTGACGCTCCAAGTTCATCACCAAAATGTGCATAGCGATCATGCTCTCAGCTGTATCTTTCAATTTTGCTAAGATCCTGTTCAAACGATACTTCCTCTTTCCTTCGCCAAACTTACCCTCAACTGCGTTTCGCATTCGCGCATCCAATCGCTCCAGTACTTTCTCGGCTTTCTGCAGTTGAGCGTTCGCTGCTGGTCTTCCCAAGCTGGGGCCGCTGAGCCGGATATTATTCGTTTTGCAAAAGGCTAAGTTTTCACGGTTTCGGTAGATCTGGTCTGCCAACACGGCTTCGGGGTAGTATCCATGCCGAGCCTTGTAGCGTTCTACGCTTTCAATAAGCGTTCCGGCTTCGTTAAAAGCATCCCACGATAGCTTTTCGATTCGGCTAATCCCGTTTTCGACGCTTATGGCAACCTTGGCCCCAAACTCGACGGATGCACTCACTTTGCCTCTTACAATAGGCCGGACATGCGGCTGATAAAGGCTGACGATCTAAACCCACCGCCTTTAGGCGGTATACGCTTTAAGCCTTAAAGAAAAAAGAAG
>CAYZDF010000121.1:0-5528 GCA_964477085.1 uncultured Gracilibacteraceae bacterium
GGAGACCTAACTTAACTCATCCAAAAATTTGTCTTGACAACGGGGGGCACCATATAACACCGAGATTTTCGGAAAACTCAGCCCGACTTTTCTAATCTTGAAATGTATCTGAAACAGGGCTTAGTTTGTTTATCATTTCACAGATGGCCATAAAAGAATCGGCTTTATAATGGGGAAGCTGAATTTTGTTCAAAGGCAGATCAGGCTTTATACAGCCATACTTGAATGCTCTTTGATCTAATTTGATATGATGGTAATCTTTTAAATAATTGTAAATAAGTTTGCCGATACGTCTGTGCGTTGTGATAAACATTCTTTAATCCTCCTTATGATCAATATAAATCCTTAAAATAAGCTTAAACCAACAATGATAACTAAGGATTAAACACAGATTAAGTTTCAGTTAAACTAAGCGGATTGTGCGATTTTATAATAGATAGGAAATAAAAAAAATTACTGTATATCGATTAAATTTAAGTTTAAGTGTATACCACTTGAACCATTAACTTAAGATAGGGTATAAAATAAAAGAAGACTTAAGATATGATAGTATGATGTGCTAAGGGAGTAAGGATATGGGTATAGTTGAAGAGAAAATGGCGGAGCTAAGAAATTACAAGCCTGATTTGACACGGAGACCTGATTTTGAACAGTTTTGGCAGATAGCCATGGAAGAAGTATTTCCCGGTGACGAAGGGTTACCGAGTTGGAAGATCAATACGGAGTCTCAAGAAATAACGGAAGAATATCAGGTTTCCTATGATTTAGAGCTAGAGGCTTGTACCTATCCGATTGAAAAGGTCAAAATATACAAGGCTTCGCTCGAGGCCTCAGATGGTACGATAATTCGCGGCTGGTATCTCCATCCGGCTGAAGCAAGTGAAGCTGACAGGGTGCCTGGATTAGTTCGTTTTCATGGGTATTCTTCCAATAAAGGAAAGATATCTGAATTGCTGTTATGGGCTTTACAGGGATATGCTATTCTAGCCATGGATGTCAGGGGACAATGTGGCGATACGCCCGATAGCAGAGTGTATTCATCGGGATCATTCTCTGGCTGGATGACACTGGGTCTAAATTCGCCGATGGAATACTACTATAGACAAGTTTATCTTGACAGTATTCAGGCTATCGAAGCGCTGGCTCGACGAACAGAAATTGATCCTCATAAGATAGGACTTTTTGGCAATAGTCAAGGAGGGGCGATCGCTCTTAATGCGGCTGCTCTAATCAGTCGTTTCTCTGACAGGATTCCAGGGATAACAGCCAGAGTAGCGACTGTCAATGCCGGCATTCCTTTCCTTACGGATATAAGACGCGCCTACAAGGAGCATAGTGACGGTCCCTGGATGGAGTTTGACTGGTACTTTAGAATGTATGATCCATTTCATGAACGTGAAGATGCTGTCTTTGAATGCTTAAGCTATTTCGATACTATGAACTTTGCCCCATGGGTTGAATGTCCGGTATTAGTTTCTGTTGGGCTTAAAGACACGGCTTGTCCTCCTCCGACCATCTTTGGGATGTATCATCACTTAGGCGGGGAAAAAGAGATCATTCTTTATGCTGACTATGGACACGAAAGCATTGATAATCACGTTGACAAGCAAATTGTTTTTTTTGCGGAGAGATTGTTGAAGTAAAAGTAATAACGGAAATACATAATTGAAGATCCTGGAGAAAAAAAGCTTCAGGATCTTTTCATATTAAGATGTAAATAGATGTATTTAGTGATTCTTTTGATCGGGCGTAGTAAATCTAGGAGCCTGTGGGTTCTTAAGCTCATCAAAATATTTACCTGGTGTTATAGTTATAGATCAAAATACACTTTAGAATCTTGTGTAACTCCCCAATCCTGTAAGGAGCCTGTATCCTGAAGCATATTGAAAGCTTCACGGAAAAGGGTGTTATGAGCTTCTTCCCTATTGAGCAAGAAGTCAATGGTTTCACGAACGCCTTTATCGTTGATTTGTCAAATACATCAAATATATTCTTTAATTTTTATTCTTTTAAAATAGTGAATAATTACAAATAGTATTCAGCAAAATAAATTTGGGTCATTTCTAATTTAATATAAAGTCTGGAGGAATGTTTATGCAGCTTGCAGCCCATGAAGTGCACGATTTACACGAATTAACCATGAGTTGTGTTAACTCTATTACCAACATGGCCTTATTTGTGAAACAAGCTAAAGATGTTGAACTAAAACAAATGATTGCCAAACACTTTCCTTTCCATGTCAAAGATTATAACACCAAGGTAGAATATCTGAGTCGGGCGGGCGGGGCCCGAACCGGTTTGGCAGTTCCTGAACTAAAAGAGAATTTAAGCAACTTTGTACAATCTGATGTTGACACTCAACCCGTTGTACCACGGACAGATTTAACGGAATTTGATGACAGAGAGATTGCTACCGCATATCTTCTTACCTTAAAAAGGGCGGGAAGAGAATATGCTTGGGCAGCGATGGAAACAAGTAATCCGGAAATCCGGACTTTCCTGGAAGATGCTTTTAGAATGAGTTCTCATCATGCCTATGATGTTTGGCAGTGGATGGTTAAGAAAGGGTACTACCCATTGGAAGCTGCTGATCCCCAGATTCTAAGTACCTATGGTAACATCTATTACGCCGTACCTGAATCTCAAGCAACCATGTAGTTTAGTCTAGCCTTTGGTACAACTAATATAAGGAGGATTTCTTAAATGCAACTCAGTCAAAAGGAAAGGAACTTATTAGAAGACCAGAAAAGCCATGAAGAGTTATGCATCAAAAAATATAATAACTACGCAGACCAGGCTCATGATCCCCAGTTAAAACAGTTATTTAAAAGTCTGGCCCAGAAAGAGCAGGAGCACCTCAATAGCATTAATCAGATTCTCAGTGGTCAAGTTCCAAATGTTCAACAAGGCGGCCAACAGCAACAACAGCAGTTCCAAGCACCTAATATGGGACAAACTGGAATGGTTAATCAAAAAGACGCTGACCTCTGTCAAGATATGCTTTCAACTGAAAAGTATGTTTCTCAGGCCTATGATACAGCCATCTTTGAATTTAAAGATGCCAACATCCGTAAAGTATTGAATCACATTCAGACAGAAGAACAGCAGCATGGGGAACAGATTTTCAATTATATGCAAAGCAAGGGAATGTACACAGTTAATTAAACGTATTAAGCCATAAGCATAATTAGCAATAACAAGTAAAACGGCAGATTTCTGCCGTTTTACTTGTTAAGTTTCAATAGAAGTAAAAGATAAGGTTTTATACAATATAGCTGATCTTTGCCTTCGGAAATCTTCTGGCAAGTTCCAATTCAAAGAATTCCGTAGCCTTACAATGAATCTCTGGTCGATAACAGTATTTTCCGCGGCCTTTGGGTCGCATCTTTTCTTTTTCGAATATGTTTATTGCTTTGGACAGGGCTGCTGCATTGATCATCTCATTGGCAAGACCATAGGTCATAAAGATAAGCTCAAAAAACGTCTGGCTCTTCAGTTTTTCATCAAGCCTTTCCTCTAGCTCATCAAGTAAACCCAAGTATTGATCCTGCCAGTCGTCTAACAGCATAATGGGAGCGATATTTAAGCCAACTCGGTAGCCTGCTCGAAACATCTTATTGGCTGCTTCGATTCTGTCCCTTAACCTTGCTGTCCCCAGCTCGACTCGGTTGATCATGTCTTCAGGATTAACACTCATACGGATCTGAGTTTTGCCTTGATGATCAATGCTAACTAGGTCATCTACATCGGCAAATTTAGTGGCAAAGGTACACCGTGCATTTTTAATGTGCGCGAATTCCTCGATGGCCCATCTTAAATTACCGGTAATCTGATTCTCTAACACCATATCACTGTTGGAGCCGATCTCATAGACCTTGGTCTCAGTTTGCTTTGATGCATTACGTTTAATCTGGTTCATCATTTCCTGCCGATTGACGAAGATCCTTAGATAGGAGTTCTTAAAGAAGGTACACACCAGATAGCAATAAAGACAAACAGCAGAACATCCGGAGGATGTGAAAGGAACGATAAAATCGGCAGAACGGTTATTAGGCATCAGACGGAGCGATTTTCTTACACCTAAGACCAGATAACGTTTCATTTTTGTGAACTCAGTATCTGGTAGTTCTCTCAGTTCCGGAATTTTGTTATGACTCTCGATTTCAATTAGGGGTATACCTAATTCTTCATACTTTTCATATAAATTTTTACCCAGGGCATATTGAAGGATTTCTTTCTCGTAATAAACTCTGGCAGGGATAAACAGTGGCACAACGAATAACCTCCGTTCATTCTCTTATCTTGTGTATTGCATTGACAAGGTTTATTTGTTTATCTGAACTAATTTTGAAGGCATTAAATATATAATATGGCTCATTCCAGACAAATATAACGAGATATTAAAAAATGTAAAATATTTTTTTATGAAAAAGAAGATAATAAGCAGTAGTATAATTGATAAAGGAGAGAAAACACATGCAAAAAAACGCTAATTCTCAAAAACCACCCCAAGATGTTCAAAATGTGATCGAAAATATGGGTAATTTCCAAGGAAACTTTAACTTGGATAAGTCAGGATTCGATGCCAAAATGCCTGGGCATACCTCAAACCATAGTCAAAGCATGATCTTCAGACAGGAACCCCGGACTGTCAGGGGTGAAGGATCGGGAATCGGAATGCCTTTTGAAGTCCGCCGGGAAATGGCCCTCATGTTGGATGATCACCAATGTGCATTAACCGTCGCTCTGCATCAATATAATAAGCACCATTGGCTGACCGAAGGTGCAGAGTCATTCTTAAGCTTGCATCATTTATTGGATGAACACCGCAACAAGACAGTCGAACACATCGATAAAATTGGGGAAAGAGTTGCCAGGCTCGGAGGAGTTCCTACCGCCCACCCGGTGACCCAACATGAACTGTCTTACATCAAACATGAGGTTGAAGGCCGCTACACCATGAGAGATTTCATTCGTAATGATCTTGAACATGAGCTTAAGCTTCAGGCCATGATGAGAGCACAGATTGCCCGCGCTCATCAATTGAATGACTTTGGAACAGCAGAAGTTCTGCAGGAAGTCCTACTGGATAGAGAAGATTTCGGATATCATCTTTGGAGTGTGCTTGAAGATGATACTCTTGTCAGGGGGATGACCCACCTTTTGGATAAGCAACAAGATATGGCACGCGATGGCAAGGTGAATCCCAACAGTACTTTACAGTAAAACGATTATCGTAAGGTGAGATAACGACACGTTAAATAAGCAATTCTATTCATACAGCTGAAGCATTCGGATATTCAAAACGATGAATAGCCTGAGAAACGAACAAAGAAGGTGTTCAAAAGTCAAAAGACTTTTAGCGCCTTCTTTTGAAACTTCCAGCCCTCATTTTTTCTTCATTATATCAATGGAAATAAATAATGATTTTGCGTGAATATAGTTGCCAAGTCAGAGATAAAAAAAATAATGCCTTCGACAATATAAGCTAAATTTTGGCAAAGGAATTTACTAAAAAATGGAGAAAC
>CAYZDF010000122.1:0-5396 GCA_964477085.1 uncultured Gracilibacteraceae bacterium
GCAAGCTGCCTTCGCAATCGGTGTTCTGTGTAATATCTAAGCATTTCACCGCTACATTACACATTCCGCCTACCTTAACCAAACTCAAGACCAACAGTATCAATGGCAATTCTACAGTTAAGCTGCAGGATTTCACCACTGACTTATTAATCCGCCTACGCACCCTTTAAACCCAATAAATCCGGATAACGCTTGCATCCTCCGTATTACCGCGGCTGCTGGCACGGAGTTAGCCGATGCTTATTCCTGCACTACCGTCAAATACCCTCACGAGGGCAATATTCTTGGTGCAGAAAAGAAGTTTACAACCCATAGGGCAGTCTTCCTTCACGCGGGATGGCTGGTTCAGGCTTGCGCCCATTGACCAATATTCCTCACTGCTGCCTCCCGTAGGAGTCTGGTCCGTGTCTCAGTACCAGTGTGGGGGACAATCCTCTCAGAACCCCTAGACATCGTCGGCTTGGTGAGCCATTACCTCACCAACTACCTAATGTCACGCATGCCCATCTCTAACCGCCGAAGCTTTAATCATCTCACCATGCGATAAAATGATACTATGGGGTATTAATCCGAATTTCTCCGGGCTATCTCCCTGTTAGAGGCAGGTTGCATACGCGTTACTCACCCGTGCGCCACTCTCACCCCGATTGCTCGGGGATCCCGTTCGACTTGCATGTGTTAGGCCTCCCGCTAGCGTTCATCCTGAGCCAGGATCAAACTCTTCGTTGTAATGAAAAAGTTTAAATATCTCTTTTGCTCACAGATAAATCACGTAACTTATTTGGTTTCCTGGAATTTGCGCGTGTTTATTTTCAAAATACTTGCGTAAGTCTTCCTTGTTACCTTTTCAATATTTTCAAAGAACTCTTTATTCTAAATATGTTCTAAATCCAGTCTTGTGTGCCTTAGAAAAAAATGATCCGTAAAAAATCCCTCAAAAAGCTCCCCTGTCGCAAACCTGCCTCTCTGCGAAGCAATCTTAAACAGCCCGGAAACTCATCGGTTAATCAAACTTAAATCATTCCATCAGGTCAAAAAAACGCCCCGCTAAATTCCTGCTTTTGCTGCTCTCATCCAAACGGGCCGGCAAAGTTAGTAACTGTTTTGATTCTGCCAAAAGTTTTTTGAAGTTTTTTTTCAAACCCCGAATCAACCCAGACAATATTCCAGCATCTAAAGCCGAAAACAAAAAACAATGTACCAATGCCTGTCTTTCCAATTAAACCAAGAACGTATCGCATTTAGCGGCGGCAAAGATATCACTTCTTTTTCCGCTTTTCCAAACTTTATCGCAAACTTTTTTTAACCTTTTTGCAATACTGCTGGGTATCTTAACTTTAGACCCTAAACCAAAATAACAGAACAAAATATCATCTGAAATAATCCCGGCAAATAAAACCTAAAGCGCTAAAAACCAATCAAGTAAAGAACAAACCCATAACAAAACTACATCCAGAAGTCCCGTATTGGAGGCCGCAAAGATAGACCCATTTAATTCCTTTCCAAATCATAACACGTAAAGTTTGTGTTAACCTATATTAACCAAATATAAACCAACCTGAAAAACAAAAGGTTAAATGAAAAAAGATTTCTAAAATAAGTCAATACATACTCCGGATTATTTCTGTTCCATGAGTCGTCTCCGTAAAAAAAGCCTTTACTTTTCAATTAAAATGCGTGCATCGGCTGCCACAATCCGATCTCCATTTCCAAACAAAGGATTAATATCCAGCTCACGAATTTCAACGGCAAACCGCAGCAACGTAGATAACCGAACTATGATTTCTGCGAATTTTCGCTGACTTACCCCTTTCTGGCCCCGATAGCCTTTTAAGAGCTTATAAGCTTTCAGGTTCTTAATCATCGAAGATGCCTCGCACATGGTCAAAGGAGCAAGACCGGAAGTAACATCTTTAAACACCTCAACATGTATCCCCCCCATACCACACAACACCACATGACCAAACTTATTCTCGTACTTGGCTCCGATGAAGAGTTCCAGTCCTGAAGCCATTTCCGCCATCAATACGCCGGTAGCACCCTCAATTTCACGCAGTCTTTGAAAATGGTATTTCACATTTTTCAGACCCCTAATGTTGAGAACAACTCCGTTTACGTCGGTTTTGTGTACCGGTCCAATCACCTTCATCACCAGAGGAAACCCCAGGCGGGAAGCAGCATCCACTGCCTCTTCCTCACTCTTCACCACCATTTCCTTCACACTGGGGATTCCAGCAGCATCAAATAACTGATGAATAACATCCGGCGGCTGAAACCCTTCAGAGGCCCCGTCAATAATCTTCCGAATCAGGGGGATATCGATATTCTCAAGAAAAATCTTCTCTGCTGACGGTGCCGGAGTGCCGGCCACTTTCGTTAGCGCACGCCCCAGCAACACTTCATCGGGAAAATTTACATTGCCTTTTGCCAAAAAATAGGCCAGGTCATCTTTAACATTGATAACAGAAGGTAGTATCGGGTAAATTGGTTTCTTGCAGCTATGCATTTTTTGGTTCAGAAGCTGATACACATCACGAACCGGGAACAAGCCCGGACTGCCGTAAATTACAGCCATTCCGTCTACTTCGTTAAAGTCGTTTTCACACGCATCGATGATGGCACCCAACTGCTCGGCATTGCCCGTTGCCAAAAAATCAATCGGATTTTCCACCGATGACCCAGGAAAGAGCTTCTCTTTAAGGACTTCCTTGGCCGGAGAATTGGATATAGGCGGAATGCGCAGTCCTCCCGACTCAAGAGCATCAGTCAACATCACAGCGGGACCGCCTGCATGAGTAATAATGGCCATCCGCTTCCCTTTTAATTCTTTGCACATAAAAACACAGGCAACCGTAGTCAGCTCTTCTCGTCCGTAACAGCGAACAATTCCTGCTTTCCTGAACAACGCCTCTACTGCTGCATCGGAATTAGCCAGCGCACCAGTATGAGAAAGTGCTGCACGACTGCCAGCATCGCTACTCCCGGCCTTAATGGCTGCAATTTTACATCCCTTGCGAATTAGCGATGATGCATGTTTTAACAGCTTATCCGGGTCATGAATACTTTCTATATAAAGCAATTTTATTCGGGTACTGTGAACGGGGTCAAAATGTTCATCGAGGTACTCCAATACATCTTCGACCCCGATTTGCGCAGAATTCCCTACCGAAAAAACGCTGGCAAAATGAAGCCCTTTGGGTATTCCCGACTCCATTATAAAAACTGCGGTAGCTCCTGACCCCGAGATGAAGTCACATCCCTTGGGGTCGAGCGCTGGCACCGGGGTAGTAAATACACTGGCATGCCAGGGAGTTAGCACACCTATACAATTCGGTCCGATGAGACTTGCTCCTGCCTCGTTGACAATCTGCACAATCTCTTCTTCAAGTATTTCACCCTCGTCACTCTCTTCACTAAATCCTGCTGAGATGATTATAAACCCTTTGGTTCCTTTGGACTGTGCCAGTACCCTGACCGCATCTACACAAAATTTAGCAGGAATAGCAAGTACCGCAAGTTCAACCTCCGGCAGAGCATTCGGCGAAGCATAGGCCTTCACTCCCTGCACCTCGGGCAATGATGGGTGCACCACATAAAGGTCTCCCTGAAAATGATTATCCAAAAGATTCTTGAGCAATTTACCCCCTGGCTTGGAAATATCATTTGACGCTCCGACTACAACAATACTGCGTGGGCGAATCAATTCATGTCTTAACATGTTAGACGTTGGATTAAGGTTATTAAAGCAAATTTAAACCTTCTTGCGAAACTTATCATAGCAATCAGTTTTGATGAGAGTAAAGAATCCGGTAGATTTGAACCTTATTTACAGGAACGAATGAATAACATTTCGGAACAAAAAATAGTTGTGCTTTGCGATGATGTTGACCAGCCTAATCAGGTAATTCTTCATGGGATACGAATGGCGTCCATATTAAATAAGGAACTCTGCCTGCTTTCGCTACTGCCTGGCCGACAAAAACAAAAAAAAAGTGCAGCTAGAGAAAAATTAAGCCTGATCATTCAAAACATCCGGAAACAAGCTCCTTCCCTCGTCTATTCAACCTTAGTACTCAGCGGTAGTCTGCTTCAGAATCTGGAAAAACTGGCCGACGACTTCAATGCCATTATGCTGGTTTTAAGCAAAGATCGGTTAAAGGAGAAGCTGAAAGCATTCCGGGAAAGTTACATCGCTTTCTTATTTATCGACGGCGCTGAATACTCATCGTTGAACTATTCACACACATTGCTTCCTGTTGATTTCCGCAAAGAATGCAAAGACACAGCTCTGTGGGCATCGTATCTGGGCCGTTTTAACCAAACTCACATTGATGTGCTTTATGCCAGTGATCATTCACCTGAGAATATTGCCCAAGTCCAAAAAACAAATAGGTTCATTCAGCATTTTCTAAAAAAACTGCACGTGTCGCATCTGTTTATAAAAGGGCAATCATCGAGCTGGAAGATACAATTTGAAGCGCTAAGAATATGCCATGCCGGACAAGCTGACTCGCTCGTTTTACTGGGGAGTAAGAACATTTCACCGCTTGACCTTCTGATTGGCCTTCCGGAACAGAAGATAATCCGCCAGGCATCCAAAATTCCGGTTTTGTGCATCAACCCGCGCAGAGATATGCATGTGTTATGCGATTAATTAAAACGTTGCCGGATAAACACCAGGCGCCGGTTTTCTAATCAACCGTCAGATCAAAGCGAAGGTGTCCATGTACGGGCCTGAAACTTCCGCTGGCTAAACCAATCACACACTCATAGGTTCCCGGCGTTAATGTGTCAGGCACTGCAAACTGAATGTTGTTCAGCATAGCAACATCACCAGGCTCAATCTGTATATTTCCCACTTCCAGCCTATCGACTTCTTTCCATCGCCGCTTCACTTTCACGTAACATTTCAGTCTGGCTTTGAATTCCGGGTTTTCCTCCAGCCACACCGTGCGGTTATACGGATTTCGCATAAAAAGACGATCTACTGAAACAACTCCTTGCTGCACCGAAATCACCGATGAATCATTTAAAAACTCAAGCATATTATACGAGCGAAAGTTGTCAATCTCTTTCATGTACCATTTCTTCCGCTGGGTTTCCAGCACTCGATAGTCGCTTTCGAAATGCGAACTGTCGAGCGAAACATACAAGACTCGTTCTCCTTGCAGCCATTCCTCCAGTGGATAAATGTCGTATTGATTATGCCGGTATAATCCACCACACATCCCGTAAGTCGTATAAGGCTGATTGGCATAATAAGCGTACCGCGCTGCCTCCTGATAGGTGTCCTGCATTACAACCGGCAATCCTCTTGCTTCTTGCTGAAGAAGCTTCATATACTTTTCCCACCCAAACATCCGTCGCCAAAACCGATACTCATCCATCATATCAGC
>CAYZDF010000123.1:0-5302 GCA_964477085.1 uncultured Gracilibacteraceae bacterium
AGCGGTAACCAGCTCACTGCCTATGATGTTGCCTACTCAATGAATCGACTGCTGGAAGTTGGGGAAGGTTTTGGATTCCTCTTTTACGAGTATATTGATTCAGTTGAGGTGCTTGATGACTTTACTGTTCGTTTTAATTGCCCTACGTCTTATGGGCCTCTTCTCACCAGTATGGTCCGATTTTACATCGTGGATCAGAAGCTGTTAGAAACCAAATACGAGGATACTGGAGATTATGGTGAAAACGGCGACTACGGCAAGGCTTACCTCTTAGAGCATAGTGCCGGCTCCGGTCCTTATATTGTTGATGATGTTGCAACTAATATTTCTGTTGGAGGTAGCAAGTTCCACGATTATTGGGCGGGTTTTGAAGAGAATACTCCTGAAAAGTTCGTTGTTTTCGCATCAAACGATGCTGTAACGGTTAAAACTAAAATGGCTCGCCAGGAACTTGAATCCGCCGATATGTGGCAGAATACTGAAAATATTGATTCAATGCTTGCATCAGATGAAACATTAAAACTGGCATATAACTTTACCGGTGGTGGAATCAACCTTTGGATGAACAACCAGAAACCTCCGATGGATGACAAGCATGTGCGTGAAGCCTTCGGTTACCTGATCGATTATACCACCGTTTGTGAGCAGATCCTTCCAGATTCAATTCAAAAGCACAGCATTATACCATCTAATCTGTTGGGTTTTGTTCCCATATTTGATTTTGAATTCAACTTGGAAAAAGCCCAGGCTGCGTTGGCTAAATCGAAGTATGCTGATACCATAGACAATATGGACATCGAACTGATCTGGAACTCCGAATCAGCCGACCGGGAAAAAGTAGCGCTGATGATTCAGGCTGCTGCGATGCAGATTGGCATAGATGTTAAGATCGTAGAATTGCCGTGGTCTAGTATCGTGGCAAATTCAGCTGAAGTCGACACATCGCCGATGATGACGTTAACTTCTATTACACCGGTAACTTCTGATTCCGGTTCACAGTTTGTATCAATGTTGAGAACCAAACCCGTTGGGACATGGCAAAACATGAACTGGGTTAATGATCCAGTATTGGACGAAATGATCGACAACTCAATGGCGATCGTAGACACAAATGAGCGCGCTGCTGCATTTGCGGAAATACAGAAATACTGCGGTGAAAACTTTACCTTTGTGCCTATTGCCGAAACACCGGAACGGTTGGTATACCAGTCTTCTTACGTGGACCTGGATCCCAGGATTCCTTCACAGGGATTCTCCTTCTACTTAAGAGATATCAGGGTATATCCGGAGCGTAGAAAGTAAACTGTAGAATGCATTAGAGGGACATCCATCATGCAGTGGGCGAAACCTGAGATTAAGTATATGAAGGAGGCTTCGCCCACAGGATGTCCTAGAATATGCGAAGATATCTTCGCCATGTGGTGTCAGTCATTTTCAGGATTTTGTATAACAGCTCTCACTGTTTTTAATGGCACATGATTGCGGATCTATTTATTTTGTCCGGTTAATAAAAATTATTATTTAAGGAATAATAAATATATACCAATGCACGTTATAACAGACTGGCTTATTTTTTAATGCAAGGAGGTCAAAGTGAGTGTCTGGCTTATACACGACAATTCTGAATAGGTTCACCTGGGCTTTGATCGTTTTATTTGGCTTGTCGATCATTATTTTTTCACTAATGCGTGTTATACCGGGCGACCCTGCCCGTCTGGCTCTTGGACCAACCGTTCCCGAAGAGATTGTTGAGCAATACCGGGAGCGGATGCATTACAACAAACCGTTGCCAACCCAATATTATTACTGGATCACTGGAGTAATAAAAGGTGATTTTGGGCGATCTACCATCACGCAGCGTAATGTTTCACAAGATATTAAAGAATTTTTACCGGCAACTATCGAGTTGGCTATCTGGGGAGGTATACCTCCAATATTTGTTGCATTAATCCTTGGCATCATTGGAGCGATGTACAATAACCGATGGCCTGATTATTTAATTCGCTTTAGTAGTTATATAATTATTGCAACGCCTTCATTTGTTTGGGCGGTTTTGTTGTTGCTCACCTTTGGTTATTGGATACCCCTACTACCTTCAATTGGCGGACGAATAAGCGCCGGTTTTTCTATTCCGTCGGTAACAGGTTTAATTATTTTCGATGCTATGCTTGATGGTCAACTTGATGCGGCCTGGAATGCTTTTTTGCATATTTTGCTTCCGGCTACAGCTCTTGCTGTTAACAGTTGTATGCAGGAAGCGCGTATAACTCGTTCTTACATGCTTGAAAATGCAAATAAAGATTATATTACCATGATTCTTTCACAGGGTGTACCCAGGAATATAGTAAACCGACGTTTTTTATTAAAGCCTTCCATTATCCCCACAGTTTCGATTATGGGTTTGGATCTCGCGGCAATCTTCGCGAACGCTTTTCTGGTAGAAACTATTTTTAACTGGCCGGGAATATCACGATATGCAATGAATGCGATTTTAGGAAAAGATATAAATGCGGTAACCGGTGTTGTTTTGCTACTGGGCGTGATATTTATTTCAGCAAATATTCTTGTTGATATTGTAGTGATTATTCTTGACCCGAGAATGCGACAATCCAGATCCAAGTAGGGGGGTATAGTAATGGGAGAACTAAAAAGAAATTGGCTAAAATTTTCCGAAAGCAAAATATCAATAATCGGACTTATCATCGTTACGGCGTTCATTATATTAGCTATTTTTGGAAAATATTTAGTACCTTATCCTGAGCATATTGGTTCATATGTTGATTTTGCTAATGCCAACCTACCTCCCAGTAGTAAGTATTTATTCGGAACCGATTTAATGGGGCGTGACATTTTGAGCCGCATCATAGGAGCATTTCGAAATACCCTTTTAATGGGAGTTGTCGTGCTCTTCGTATCAGCACCAGTTGGTTTTATGGTTGGTGTTATTGCCGGCTATAACAAGGGAACTCTAATTGATACTATTTTAATGCGTTTTACTGATATCTTTCTGGCTATACCACCGTTGGTGCTTGCCCTGGCAATTGCCGCGGTTTTGGAGCCGAATCTTACTAACTCAATGCTGGCCGTAACAGTTATGTGGTGGCCCTGGTATGCACGTTTATCATATGGTGTATCGTCATCGCTAAAATCGGAAAACTACATCATCTACGCAGAACTGGCCGGTGCTAAATTGCCCCACATTATTTTTAAAGAGATTCTTCCGAACTGCCTTTCTGCGGTTTTGACTAAAATGACCCTGGACATGGGTTATGTAATTATTATGGGAGCAACATTAAGCTTTGCCGGTTTAGGCGAACAGGCTCCCAATCCGGCGCTCGGCAGCATGTTAGCAACCGGGGTAAGATATATGCCAGACCAGTGGTGGTTTACTATATTCCCGGCACTTTCTATTGTTTTAATTGTACTTGGCTTTAACCTGCTCGGGGATGGAATTAGTAATATGTTGGGAACGGAGGAGAGCTAATGGCAAGCAATGACAGCGGAGATATTATTCTGGAGGTCAGAGATCTTTCCGTTTCTTTTGATGTATATGGTAGAATCAGCCACGTTTTGGATGGTATTACCTTTAAAGTGAAGAAAGGTGAAAGGGTCGGCTTAGTCGGCGAAAGCGGGTGTGGAAAAACCACTACACTGCGTGCCATTCTCAATGTTTTGCCTAAGAACGCCATAGTGAAGAGTGGCGATATTATATTTGAAGGTAAAAATGTTTTTACAATGAACCCTTCAAGGCTGTCCACAATGAGGCGCACAGGTGCCGGGATGGTGTTTCAGGATCCATCCAGTGCACTTAATCCCGTTTTTAATATTGAAAATCAGTTCGTTACAGCTCTTAAATTTGCCAAACCTAAAAATACGTCCTACAAGGTACTATATCGCACTGCAGTAGAAGCTTTAAATAACGTAATGCTGCCCGATCCGGAACGAATCATGAAAAGTTTTCCTTATCAGCTATCGGGCGGTATGAAACAAAGAGTGTGCATCGCGATGACTATTGCCGCCGGAAGACAGTTGCTCATGGCCGACGAACCGGGAACCTCGCTGGATGTTACAATACAGGATCAAATACTGCGTTTAATCAATAAACTAGTAATTGAAGAACATCTATCGGTAATCATGGTCTCGCACTCCCTCGGAGTGATTAGAGAGTCCACTAGTTACGTCAATATCATGTATGCCGGAACAGTTGTCGAAAGCGGCACAAGCAATGATGTTTTTAATTATCCAAAGCATCCCTACACTTTTGCATTAATGGCATGTGTCCCCAAACTGACCGGTGAAGGTATTGCAGCAGGTATTCCCGGCCGTGTGCCCGATTATATGATGCCTCCTAAAGGTTGCAGGTTCTCCCCGCGCTGTCCCAAAGCGCAGGATATCTGTCGTTCTGAAAAACCGCCGCACCTGGAAACCAGCCCTAATCATTATGTAAGCTGCTATTTTGCTAATGAGGTGATATGATGGCCGAAAAATTGTTGGAAATAAAAAATCTAAAAAAATATTTTGCTTTACGGAACGGGCAGGTTGTTAAAGCGGTAGACGAAGTGGATCTCGAATTAAATACCGGGGAAACTTATGGTTTGGTCGGGGAATCCGGCTCGGGGAAGAGCACAATTGCCTTTGTTCTGGTTGGAATGTACGAAGCAACATCCGGCCAGATCATTTATAAAGGCAAGGATTTCGTAAAAACCGGACTAAAGCGGACTCTGAAACAAAAAGGTGAAATACAAATTGTTTTTCAGGATCCCGGCTCCTCGCTTAATTCTAAACACACCGTGGGCACCAGCCTGATCTTACCCCAGAAAATTCATGATAAAAAGAGCAAAAGCGAAATGGAAGCGCGGGCTAAGGAGCTTTTAGAGGCTGTTGGGTTACCAGCAGACTTTTATGATAAACATCCACGCACTTTGGGTGGAGGAGAACGTCAGCTTATATCAGTTGCCCGGGCATTAGCTTCCAACCCGTCACTGATCATCCTTGATGAACCGACATCGGCTCTAGATGTTTCCGTACAGGCGAAAGTTATCAGCAGGCTGATTGAACTTCAGAAAGAACTCCAACTTGCCTATTTATTCATTACTCACGATTTAAGTTTAATGCGCAATGTAGCTGACCGGGTAGCTATAATGTACCTTGGTCGCCTTTGCGAAGAGGCTCCGACGTCTGATTTCTTTAAAAAACCGCTGCATCCTTATACCCAAATGCTGCTGTCTTCGATACCTGTAGCAACTGCCGAAGAAGAGGAAATGAAACCGGCAAAGATTATTTCAACTGGTGAGATTCCCAG
>CAYZDF010000124.1:0-5253 GCA_964477085.1 uncultured Gracilibacteraceae bacterium
CCTGGATGCATACATAATAATGCTGCCACCCAGCTTTATTAAGAAGGCAAAAGCTATGCTTGGTGATGGTTATGATGAAGATAGAAAGGATCCGTTATTACTACTTAAAGTAACAAATCTGAAACAGAAGTATTTAATGATTAAAGAGCACTATCTAAAAAGCAAAACTGAAGGTATTGATACGGAACAGATATTCAGATCACTCGATAGCATATTTAATATTATGGTTAAGCTCAGAAATCATATTGCACACGGTGAATCTATATTAGGGCTCGTTAGTACACTTACAGAATATAGAATGATAGTAGATCACTTTATATGGATTAAAGACATTCTTTTTTCAGAAGAAATTGTTAATAAAATGGTAAGCAGTAAGAGATAATTTGCTAAAGGGTTTGTACGGCAAATGAAGAGAGACGCAGGGGGCAGGAGGATCGGCGGCGACCGGCTGCCTTTCGAAATTGTGCTGACAGTTGGGTTATCTATATTTATGCCTGTCAGTTTACTGGACATGGGTGGTGGAGCCTTAGCTGAGAGCCTTTTTTTAAGCAAATGTTAGTAATAATAGGTAGTTAATTATCAGGCTAAGCTTTGTATAATTTTATCAGAGCTGATTATAAAGCAATAAAAGACATCAATCGACCGTAAGTATTAGTTTATTTAACAACTAATATTAATGAAAAGGATAAGCTTGGAATGAATAAATATGATAGCATCGTTCACAACCAAGCCCGGTTCGGCTGGTCATCTAACTTCCCCTATTTCAGCGATACGGCGCCTATCGCTGTCCCAAAATGGCTGGAAGACTTTATCCGCGATGCTAGTTTCTCGCAGAAAAATGCATGGAGACAATTGATACCCCGGCTACAAAATGAAGTTAATGAGGTTTTACTTATTGATCCTGAGGGTGAAGAATACAATGCCATCTTAGAATACGAGCTGCCTATGGAATCAAGACGACCTGATGTTATTCTATTAGCGAAGCAAGCCGTGATTGTTTTAGAGCTTAAAGGAAAGTCATTGCCGTCGCAGGCTGATATTGATCAGGCTGACGCTTATGCTTGGGATTTGAGATGTTACCATCGAGAGAGTCAGGGGGCCGGGGGGCTGCCTCAACTTCTTGATAGACGAAACTCATTATTCCCGGCCTCAGTTGACCCTTGTCTCTTTTCTCATGAGTCAAACCCCAATTCCCTGACTCATTCATTAGGCCAAGCCAGGCAGGAAGAACTGCTCGAATATATCTTGCAAAACATTAGTGAGGAGCATATAGAGGATTTGCAGGAGTTCTTTATGAACTTGAGTCCAGATTACAGAAGTAACAATATGAATTGAAAGATCTTTTAGAGGTAGCGAAATGGCGTTAGTGATGATTTCAGAGAACCCAGTTGTTTTAGAAAATATCAATACTCGATCATTGTCGCAATGTCAATTGTCAGAAACCGAATGGATGCATTCCTGGATCAAAGAAAATTATCAGCTTTTCTTCGGCAAATTAAATTATGAAATAATTGGACAAGAAGTAGATGTAACAGGATCTGGAGCGGGAGGCTATCTGGATTTTTTAGCAATAGATTTGGTAACTGGGAATATGGTTATCATTGAGGCTAAAAGAGATGATTATAAACATCGAGACTTAATTGGTCAGTCGATAGAATACGCAGCTGGAGTGTCGGTTAACAGCTGATTATACAGAGTCAGTATTGTAAGCTTTGTTGGTTATATTAATCATCTTCCTCAAAATGAGCAGTTAAAAATAGGAGCTTCGAAAAAGTTATAAAAAAAGTGGGGGCGATTCTTTCCGAGCCCATACCGCTTTTTTGGTGATCTTATTTATATTTAAGTTTTTGTACTTCTGTGCTAAAAAGTGGTATAATTCTTAGCAAGAAAGTACGAATAAAGGTGATCATTATGCCTTGCTACGAAGAATCGATTTTTAAAATCATCTCAAAGAATAAAGGCTATGTAACAGCGAAGGAGGTTACTGAAGCTGGAATACCCAGGCGCTGCCTAACTAAGCTTGTCGAATCAGGTAAAATATTAAAAGCTAAACGTGGTATATACGTTTTGCCGGATGTTTGGGAGGATGAGTTTTATTTTTTGCAGTATCGTTTTTCAAAAGGGATATTTTCTCATGAAACAGCTTTGTATCTCCATGGTATGACAGATCGCACTCCTATTAGTTTTACTATGACATTTCCCTTTGGTTACAATACTGGCAGCGCAAAAAAACAGGGTGTAATTCCGAAAGTATGTACAGCTGAGGTATATTCTCTTGGCATAATGGAGATAGCTTCACCTTCAGGGAATATCATAAATGCTTATGATGTTGAGAGGACATTATGTGATATGGTCAAAGAAACTCATCATGCTGATATTCAAGTAATTAATCAGGCAATGAAAGAATATGCTGTATCGAAAGGTAAAGACATCGCAAAGCTAATGAGTTTTGCACAGAAATTGCGTGTAGCTCAAAGAATATCAAGTTATATGGAGATCCTTCTATGAGATTTCGTAATCCGATGCAATTAAAGTCATTCATTAAAAAAATTGCAGTTGAAAAACAAATATCTGCTCAGTTAGTTTTACAAAACTACTTGATGGAACGATTTTTGGATAGACTCGCTGCGTCGAGCTATAATAATAACTTTATACTTAAAGGGGGGTTTTTAATCGCCACCCTAGTAGGGCTGGATAGTAGAGCTACAATGGATCTTGACCTGACAGCAAAAGGATTTGTTTTAAACCATAAAAACATCTTTGAGATGTTTAATGAAATATGTTCAACTAATGTTAATGATGACATTACTTTTAATTTGAAAGGTATCTCGGATATCCGTGATAAAGATGACTATCCTGGTGTAAGGGTAAAATTAGAAGCAAACTATCAAGTTCTTAAGGTTCCTCTTCTCATAGATGTCACTACAGGTGATCGGATTACTCCTAAAGAGGTAAACTATTCCTATAAACTCTTATTTGATGATAAAACAATTTCTATTCCTGCATATAATTTGGAATCAATTTTAGCTGAAAAATTAGAAACGGTTTTAGTCCGAAATGTAGTTAATACAAGACCTCGAGATTTTTATGACATTTATATTTTATATACTTTAAGAGGTAATGAGTGTAATTTGAGTATCCTTAAACGAGCATTACAAGAAACTGCGAAGAAGCGAAGTAGTTTAATGGTTTTAACAGAATATCAGAGGATTATTGACTCTATTAAAGAGAGCGAGAGACTTAAACAGTTCTGGAACAATTACCAGAAAGAATTTGAATATGCAAAAAGCATAACTTATGAAGAGATATGCAATATGGTGATGAGAATAATGAACGATATAATGGATAAGGCTTAACTATCAAGGTGGGCGCCCAAAATATAGATAGGTCAGGTGTGTGGCTTTTTGAATAAATTAAGCGAAGAAGAATTTATCGCCTTCGACCTGGAAACGACCGGCCTGCATCCGGTGATGGCGCGGATCATCGAGATCGGGGCGGTGCGTTTTCGGGGTGACGGCACAGTGCTGGAGTGTTTTCAGCAGCTGATTGACCCCAAGTGCGCGATCTCGCCCGGGGCGATGGCGGTAAATGGCATCAGTAATGAAATGGTGGCTGGGCGGCAGTAATCCGGGGGCAGTGAGGGTTGTAACGCCGCTCGGGGTAACCAGGATGGGCGGGTTCTTTTATTTGTCTGCGTACTGCCATCAGAGCGGGATCAATAAAACTTTCCGGCTGGACCGGATTGCCTCATACCGGAAAGCATAGGCTGTTTGATCAGGTTGTGATGATGCTCTAGAGTTCTTCCGAGACAGACTTGGACTGGCTAAAAAGCAAAAGATAGTCCCGGCCGCCGGCCTTAGCTCCTGTCCCCGACATGTTGAAACCGCCAAACGGGTGGACCCCGACCAGGGCGGCAGTGCTTTTACGGTTAAAATAGAGATTGCCAACGTGAAATTCCCGGCGCGCTTTTTCCAGCTTGGCCCAGTTGTTTGAATAGACTGAGCCGGTCAGGCCATAATCGGTATCATTGGCAATTTGCAGGGCTTCATCAAAGTCTTTTGCTTTGATCAGGGACAACACCGGCCCGAATATTTCTTCCTGGCCCAGGCGGTCTTTCGATTGAATTTCACTGAAAATAGTCGGCTCAATATAGTAACCCTCAGCCGGTAGCCGGTTGCCTCCGCAGAGAAGCTTGCCTTCCTGCTTGCCGATGTCAATATATTTCAGAACTTTATCAAGAGCAGCCTGATCAATTAATGGACCCATCTTGTTTTCATATTGTTCAGCCGGACCAACCTTGATTGATTTTGCCTTTTCGACCAACTTTTCTTCAACATAATCATAAACTTCCTGATCGATGATTGCTCTTGAGCAGGCTGAACACTTCTGACCCTGAAAGCCGAATGCTGATGCTGCTATACAGGCAACAGCCGAATCCAGATCGGCTTCGCGATCAACAATTATGGCATTTTTACCTCCCATTTCCACGCTGGCCCGCTTGATCCATTTCTGTCCCTTTTGTACTTTACCCGCTTCTTCCATGATGAAAAGTCCGACTTCCTTTGATCCGGTAAAGTTAATAAACCTGATTTTTGGGTGGCGAACCAGGTTTGTGCCAACAGTACTGCCCCCACCATAGACAAGGTTAATAACCCCCTTTGGCACTCCGGCTTCTTCCATGAGCTCAAAAAGCTTATAGGCAATCACCGGTGTATTGCTTGCCGGTTTTAGTATTACGGAATTTCCCATTACAAGCGGGCCGCAGGTCATCCCGGTTAAAATGGCCAGGGGAAAATTCCAGGGAGATATGATCACGCCGACCCCCAGCGGTATATAGAATAAATCATTATCTTCACCTTTAACCCTGCTTAGAGGCTGCCTTTCCGCCATCTGCAGGGCCCTGGTGCCGTAGAAATTCAAAAAATCAATTGCTTCTGCTACATCTCCGTCTGCTTCTGTCCAGCTTTTACCGCTTTCCAGAATCATCACCGCGGTAAGCTCAGCTTTACGTTTACGCATTAAAGCTGCAGTTTTAAAAAGGTAACGGGCCCTGATCGTGGGCGATACGTTTCTCCATTCTTCAAAAGCTTTTAGAGAGCTATTTACAGCTTGCTCAACCAGATCATTATTGGCATTGAAAGCATATCCGATGACCTGGTCCGGATTTGAAGGGTTTAAAGAGGCGAATTTATGATCGGTTCTGATCTTCTTTCCATCAATAACTAGCTCATATTCCCGGTTAAACTCTTTTTT
>CAYZDF010000125.1:0-5014 GCA_964477085.1 uncultured Gracilibacteraceae bacterium
AGGCAAGTTCCTTTGGAGAAAACTCGGAATATCGGTATCATGGCACACATTGATGCCGGTAAAACAACAACCACAGAACGCATATTATTCTATACCGGCCGTGTGCATAAAATCGGTGAGGTACATGATGGTGCGGCGACCATGGACTGGATGGTTCAGGAGCAGGAGCGTGGTATTACCATCACGTCTGCGGCAACCACTGCTCAATGGAAAGGTCATAACATTAATATCATCGACACACCCGGGCACGTTGATTTTACTGTGGAAGTAGAACGCTCCCTGCGTGTTCTAGATGGAGCTGTCGCTGTATTCTGTTCTGTCGGAGGCGTTGAGCCTCAATCGGAGACAGTTTGGCGCCAAGCAGACAAGTACGGCGTTCCTCGTATCGCTTATATTAACAAGATGGACAGAGTGGGGGCAGATTTTTTCCGTGGGGTCTCCATGATTGCTGAACGCTTGGGTTCAAATCCGGTTCCTATCCAGCTTCCAATTGGTATGGAAGATAAATTCAAGGGAATTATTGATTTGATAACCATGAAAGCAACAATCTACACAGATGATTTGGGTACAGCCAGTGATCTTACAGACGTTCCCGAAGATATGCTTTCCCAGGCTCAGGAATACCGAGAGAAACTTTTAGAAGCTGTTGCTGAAGTTGAAGAAGAGCTGATGATGAAGTATCTCGAGGGTGAGGAGATTACCGAACAGGAAATCAAACGTGCGATTCGTACTGGTACGATTAACTTAAAATTCATTCCTGTTCTTTGTGGTTCGTCCTTTAAGAACAAGGGTGTCCAGCCTTTGCTGGATGCTGTCGTGGATTATATGCCATCACCTCTTGATGTACCAGCTATCGAAGGAGTAAATCCCGACACAAGTGACGAAGGTGTCAGACACTCGGATGACAATGAGCCGTTCTCAGCTCTGGCATTCAAAATTATGGCTGATCCGTATGTCGGAAAACTTACGTTCTTCAGGGTTTACTCAGGTACGCTTAGTGCTGGTTCTTATATTCTCAACTCTACTAAGGGTAAAAAAGAGAGAATCGGCAGAATACTTCGTATGCATGCCAATCATCGGGAAGACGTAGATGAAGTTAGAGCTGGAGACATTGCTGCCGCTGTCGGTATTAAGGATGTCAGCACTGGAGATACCCTATGTGATGAAAAAAATAGAATTATTCTTGAATCTATGGTATTTCCAGAACCAGTTATTCATATCGCGATTGAACCAAAAACAAAAGCGGATCAGGATAAGCTGGGTGGAGCACTCGCTAAGCTAGCTGAAGAGGATCCAACCTTTAAAATGCATACTGATGAGGAAACCGGACAAACGATTATTTCCGGGATGGGAGAACTTCATCTGGAGATTATTGTTGACAGGTTACAACGAGAATTCAAAGTAGACTGCAATGTCGGACGTCCGCAAGTTTCTTATAAAGAAACGATTCGTAAGTCTATTAAAGCTGAAGGTAAATTTGTTCGTCAGTCTGGCGGACGCGGACAGTACGGTCATTGTTGGGTTGAATTTGAACCGCTCGAACCTGGTTCCGGATTTATCTTTGAAAGCAAGATCGTAGGCGGTGTCATCCCTAAAGAGTATATTGCTCCGATTCAGGCTGGAATCCAAGAGGCCATGCAAAGCGGTATCCTGGCTGGATATCAGGTATTAGATATCAAAGCAACCGTTGTCGATGGTTCCTATCATGATGTTGACTCCTCGGAGATGGCATTTAAGATAGCTGGTTCCATGGCATTTAAGGCCGGCGCGGCTAAAGCGAATCCTGCCATACTCGAACCTGTCATGAAAGTTGAAGTCACCGTGCCTGAAGAATATATGGGAGATGTCATTGGCGATCTAAATTCCAGAAGAGGACGGATCGAGGGAATGGAAGCACGATCCGGGGCTCAGATCATTCGTGCTTTTGTACCAATGGCTGAGATGTTCGGATATGCTACAGAGCTTCGTTCCAGGACCCAGGGTCGGGGTGTATACTCAATGCAGATAGACCACTATGAAGAAGTCCCCAAAAATATTGCCGAAGGTATCATCACCAAAAGGCAAGGGGCTTAAAATATTAAAATCTTTTTCTTAATCTTAAATTATTTTAGGGAGTGAAAATCTAAAATGGCTAAACAAAAGTTTGAGCGTACCAAACCTCACGTTAACGTAGGAACCATCGGCCACGTTGACCATGGTAAAACAACGACTACTGCTGCGATTACTTTCTGTCTTTCTAAAACCGGTGGTGCAGTTGCAACTGCATTCGATCAGATTGACAAAGCTCCTGAAGAGCGTGAGCGTGGTATTACCATCTCCACCGCACACGTTGAGTACGAAACTAATAATCGTCACTATGCACACGTTGACTGCCCAGGCCATGCTGACTATGTTAAAAACATGATCACCGGTGCTGCTCAGATGGACGGTGCGATTCTCGTTGTTTCCGCCGCTGACGGCCCAATGCCTCAGACCCGTGAGCACATCCTCCTGGCTCGTCAGGTAGGTGTACCTTACATTGTTGTATGGTTAAATAAAGTTGATATGGTTGATGATCCTGAACTTCTTGAACTGGTTGAGATGGAAGTTCGTGAACTGTTAAGCGAATATGAATTCCCTGGTGATGAAATCCCTGTTATCCCCGGTTCCGGACTTAAAGCTCTGGAATGCGGATGCGGAACCAGAGAGTGCGAATGGTGCAGCAAGATTTGGAATCTGATGGATGCGGTTGACAGCTATATTCCACAGCCGGAACGTGCCACAGACAAGCCTTTCTTAATGCCTGTAGAAGATGTTTTCACCATTACCGGTCGTGGAACAGTTGCTACCGGTCGTGTTGAGCGTGGCGTTCTTAAAGTCGGTGAAGAAATTGAAATCGTTGGCTTTGCAGAAAAAGCACGTAAAACCGTCTGCACTGGTGTTGAAATGTTCCGTAAACTCTTAGACCAAGCTCAAGCCGGTGACAATATCGGAGCACTGCTTCGTGGTGTAGACCGTAAAGAAATTGAGCGTGGAATGGTTCTTGCAAAACCCGGAAGCATTAAACCTCATACTAAATTTACAGGCCAGATTTACGTTCTGAGCAAGGAAGAAGGTGGACGTCATACCCCATTCTTCAATAATTATCGTCCCCAGTTTTACTTCCGCACAACCGACGTTACCGGTGTTATCAAATTGCCTGAAGGTGTTGAAATGATTATGCCCGGCGATGATATCACCATCGAGTGCGAACTGATTACCCCTATCGCTATGGAAGAAGGACTTCGCTTCGCTATCCGTGAAGGCGGACGTACTGTTGGTGCTGGTGTTGTTGGTAAGGTTATCGAATAGTCTAATCAAACGATTGGGAAGCTGTGTCTTAAAGCAGCTTCCCTTCTCACGGCATAATGCCTACGATCATTTCAATAAAGTACTGTAGACGTATTATTGCGTAAAAGGTTGCTGCTGACGGGTGACTCCGCCTGACAGCAGGGAATTTTTACGTCGACTAGCACTGTTGAACAGGCAAATAATGGGAGGGTAAAATAATGAATCAAAAGATTAGAATAAGACTCAAAGCCTTTGATCATAAAACACTTGATCAATCTGCAGAAAGAATAGTTGAAACTGCCAAGAGAACGGGTGCAAGCGTCAGTGGTCCTATTCCTCTTCCCACAGAGAAGAGCATTTATACCATCCTTCGCTCCCCGCATGTTAATAAAGACTCTCGTGAACAGTTCGAAATGAGAACACATAAAAGATTGATCGATATCGTTGATCCTACTTCCAAAACAGTAGATGCTTTGATGAGATTAGATCTTCCATCTGGTGTGGATATCGAAATCAAACTGTAAGCAAATTAACATTTGTATTAATATTTAATTTGTGGTAAAATGTTTATGTTTATGACGCGAAACACCCGGAGGTGTGGTACATCTCCGGGGCACTGCGCATAAAATAGCCCCGTGGAATTTTTAATTTTTAGACACTCTCGTGCTCCGGGCTGACCCGGTGCACTTCAAAGTGTATAGGAGGTGGCGTCGTGTCTAAAGGAATTCTCGGTAAAAAAATTGGGATGACTCAAATTTTTGCAGATAACGGTAAAGTAATTCCCGTTACAGTGGTTCAAGCGGGACCCTGTCAAGTACTGCAAAAGAAAACAGAAGCTTCAGACGGTTATAACGCAATTCAGGTGGGTTTTGATGAGATCAGAGACGGTCTTGCCAATAAACCCGAGCTTGGTCACTTTAAAAAAGCTGGTACAAAAGCTCTTCGCTTTGTCAAAGAGTTCAGAACAGTTGAAGTCGATACTTACGAAGTCGGCCAGGAAATCAAAGCAGATGTCTTCACGGTTGGTGACAAAGTAGATGTCGTTGGAACTTCCAAAGGTAAGGGTTTCGCTGGAATGCACAAGCGTCATGGCGGACGCCGCGGACCGATGGGTCATGGATCAAAGTACCATCACCGTACAGGTTCCATGGGCGCGAAGGGGCCAGCTCGTGTTTTCAAAGGAAGAAATTTACCTGGACGTCTGGGTGGAGAAAGAGTAACAGTTCAAAACCTGGAAGTAGTCAGGGTTGATGCTGATAGAAACATTATCCTTGTTAAAGGATGCGTACCTGGTGCTAAAAAAAGCCTGCTGATACTGAAAGAGTCAGTAAAAGCGAAGTAATCCGAGAGGAAAGGAGGATGAAGCAATGCCTAAGGTACAGGTAGTTAACATGCAGGGATCTCCGGTTGGAGAAATGGAATTAAATGAACAGATTTTTGGTATTGAGCCGAATGTCCATGTGATGCATTCAGCGGTTGTAGCCCAATTAGCGAACGCAAGAGTTGGAACCCATTCCACATTGGGCCGCAGTGAAGTTCGAGGCGGCGGACGCAAGCCTTGGAGACAGAAAGGCACAGGACGTGCCAGAGCAGGGACTATTCGTTCTCCTCTCTGGAGAGGTGGCGGTATCGTCTTCGGACCAAAACCGAGAGATTATAGCAAAAAGTTACCTAAGAAAGTCAAAAGGTTAGCTCTTTGCTCAGC
>CAYZDF010000126.1:0-4942 GCA_964477085.1 uncultured Gracilibacteraceae bacterium
AAAGTCCAATGGAACTGGAACCGAGACTTAAGAAGATCACGGACGGTACCAGAACCATGATTAACCGGGTGGGAATGCCTACAGCCACAGCGGTACCAACCAGCATGGCTTCCATCAGGATCAAGGTCGGCAGGACAGCTGCGATGAGTTTTCCCCACACCACCGGCCAGCCCCCTAATGGCACAGTATTTAATAGCCAATCCGATTCTCCCTCTCTGCCGAAAGCCCGTAAAGCCATGTTGCCACTGAACATGATCGTGTACATGATCAAAACCGTAACCATTGAAGAACGGCTGGCTTCTGAAGGAGCGACAAAATATTGCCCGACGAAGAAGGCCATGAGGATCAGAGGCATAACGATGCTGAACCATTCCCGGGTGTCCCGTTTAAATGTCAGCAAATCTTTTTTGGCCACAGCCCATATCCCTGACCAGGCTGAGGCCTCAGCCGCAGTATCCTGCTGAAGGAGGTAAGAAAGATTCCCCTGAGGGCACTCCACCGTTAAGTCAGCAGAAGGTCTGCGCAGTTTGCGCCTTCTTCCCCCTTCCCCCTGACTGAGGGATATAAATCCCCGGCGGAATCCTCGTTCTACCAGAATAAAAGCCAGCAGAAAAAGGATTATACCCAGTATAAGCAGGAGCAGGCTCCAGGCCAGAGCACCAGGGTAATTCCCTGAAATTCCTTTGGTCAGAGCCTGAGAACCCCAGCCCCAGGGAAAAAAGTCCATAATTTTCAGCATTTGTCCCTGCCCTGCCAACCAGGCACCCGGGTCGGCTTTACCCTGACTGCTCATTAACAGATTGGGAACCTGGAACAAAAGCGCCATCACAACGCCGGTAATAGCTCCAATGAAACCGATGGCCTCCTTGCTGCGGTGCGGAGGAACCAAGCGCATGACCAGCAGGTTAATCAGTTCGGCAATGGCTGTACCGATCAGTAATAACCCACAGCAAACCACAATAACAAGAATATAGTATAAGGCCCCAGCCTCAAACATCAGTCCGCTAAAGATACCCGGTAAGAAAACCAGGATAAAAGCAACAAAGAAGTTGCTGCCGAAAACCGAAAGGGATTTAACAGCAAAAACAGCTTTATGGGAAACCGGTGCCATGAATAGAAGCTCCAGATCTTCGGACATATAAAGAGATGAGAAGGCCGCCGTGACACCAAAAAAAATCTGACCGGCGAGTCCACCCATAAACAGTAGGGATAGAAAACCCTGTACTATTTGCGGCTGCATGGTTTTTAAAGCTCCATAGGCATAAACCCCCAGGGAAGCAAAAAGAGACAGGGCCAAAAGCGATAAGACAACCAATCCGAAGAACGTCTTCGCCGGCTGCTGCCGCAGTGTATTCCAGGCTACCCGTACTTGGTTACTCAGTAAGAGTTTAAAATCCCTTATTCGGGACTGCTCAGGCGGCGGGGCCGTCAGAGGCGGAGGCAGTACAATTCTCACCACTTAAACCTCCTCCAGACTCTTGATCAGATCGGCATTTTCCTGTCCACCGGTCAGTTCCAGGAATATATCTTCCAGACTTTCTCCGCCGTGACCGACTTTTTGACGCAGTTCTTCAGGACTGCCCTGGGCAATCAGCTGACCATCCTTGAGGATAGCGACACGATGGCACATTCGTTCAGCAATTTCCAGTATATGCGTAGACACGAAAACCGCAGCCCCCATCCCTGCCAATTCCTGCAGGATATCTTTCAAGAGGCGGGCACTGGCGGGGTCAAGTCCGACAGTCGGTTCATCCAGGAGGATGACCCTGGGCTGGTGAAGCAGGGCCGACGCCAGCACAACTTTCTGTCGCATCCCATGCGAAAAGCCTTCCAGCAGTTCATCTGCCCGATCCTGAAGCCCGAACATATTCAAGAGATGTCCGGCTCTTTCACGGGCCACCACTGCCGGCACCCGGTAGAGTGCGCCTATAAGATGAAGGAATTCCCGGGCGGAAAGCTTATTATATAGTTTAGGTTGATCCGGCACATAAGCCATCAGGGCCTTCGCTTCCGCCGGCTGTTTCCGGATGTCATAGCCACAGATCATGGCTTCCCCTGCGCTTGGTTCCAATAAGCCTGTCAGCATTTTGATAGTGGTGGTCTTGCCGGCACCATTCGGCCCGAGGAAGCCGAATATCTCTCCGCTTCTGACCTCCAGATTCAGACCTTTGACCACCGGTACGGATCCATACTTTTTAGATAGTTGATTAGTCCTAATTAAAACTTCATTCATTAAATACAACACCTCACACTGTAAACACCCTTAATTAATCTATATCGTAAAAGCCTATAACGATTCCTTAAGATTCACATTCATTTTATTTCTTTCATTCTTATTAAGCATCACCTTATAAAATACGGTTTATGTTACCCCCTCCACAAAAAAACGCGACTCACAGCAGCCGCGATTTTTGGAAACGATCTCTATACTCAGCAGTCCGACAATCAATATGCGAAAGCACTCAGACTCGTAGCTTGCGTTCATGTCTTTTAACAGGTTTGCTATCAATAGTATGTATTTGATAAAGCCCAAAAGCTATTGATAGATTTGTCTTTGATTATATAAGAGGATGAAAAACATGTCAATTAATGAAATATCCTAAGTTTGAAAAGGCTGCCAGAGGGTACACAGCTTTTCTTATAAATAAGTGGTATACTAGTCTTATCCATTATACCATCATCTTTCAACAATACTGTATAAATAATGAGGTGGAGCATATGAGACTTATATCCTGGAATGTTAACGGACTGCGGGCCGTTCTCACCAAAGGGTTTCTGGATTTTTTCAAGAGCACGGCAGCGGATATCTTCTGTATCCAGGAATCCAAACTCTCTGATGAACAACTGGATCTGGACTTAGGCCGGTATCTCAAGTATTTCAATTGTGCAGAAAAAAAGGGTTACTCCGGAACGGGAGTCTTCACCCGTCAGGAGCCCCTTAACGTTACCCGTGGGATGGGTATACCTGAACATGATCGGGAAGGCCGGATCTTAACCCTGGAATATCCAGATTTTTATGTGGTTAATGTCTATGCACCGAATTCCAAGCAGGGTCTGGCCAGACTGGACTACCGGATGACCTGGGAGGAGGATTTTCGGCGTTATGTACAGGGACTCGATGCTGTGAAGCCGGTGATCCTTTGTGGGGATCTTAATGTGGCCCATCAGGAAATCGATATCAAGAACCCGAAAGCCAACCGCCTTAGTGCAGGCTTTTCCGATGAAGAACGTGATCAGTTTTCGAAGCTTCTGGACGCAGGGCTCATTGATAGCTTTCGTTACTTCTATCCTGACCGGAAAGATGCCTATACCTGGTGGTCTTATCTGACCAATGCCCGGGCTCGGAATGCCGGCTGGCGGATTGATTATTTCTGTGTGTCGGAAAGGCTGAAAGACAGGCTTCAAGAGGCATCGATTTATGATTCGGTCATGGGATCGGATCACTGTCCGGTGGGATTGGAGATCCAATTATGAACTATTCCACGAGCTTCCCATTGACAAATTGAACTGTCTTATCCGCATATTCGATGATAATAGTATTGGTATTCCCGACATCGTCAAAAACATTGGTAGTCTCCGACAGTATGCTATTTTAGCATTACCAACCGTAATCCTTACGGCAATCAACGACGATATCTACATAGACAGTGCTTTCTTTGATTGGGTAGATCAACTCAGTCTATCGTTCAGTCCTTCCTCTTCTGAAGCGACCAGGTTTTCCCGCAAACGCATTAGTCCGGCTACATCTGTACACACTTTGTCGCGACTCTTTCGATAAATGTCTGATCATGTTCTACCAGGAGCATGGTTGGCTTATACTTTACGATCAGCTCCTCAATCTGCATACGGGATAAAACATCAATATAATTGAGCGGTTCATCCCAAATATAGAGATGAGCTTCTTCACAAAGACTCTTGGCCAGGAGTACTTTTTTCTTCTGGCCTGCACTAAAGGTTTGGATGTCCTTTTCAAACTGCAGCCGTGAAAAATCCAACTTCCTCAAGATCGTCTTCATAAGACTTTCATCAATTCCATAAGCTTGGGCGAATTCATGCAAATCACCCTGCAAAAAAGAGGTATCCTGAGAGATATAAGAGATCTTGAGGTTGCTGCCGATCTGTAGGTTTCCGTTGTAAGTGATACTTTCTCCTTTAAGCAATTTGAGGAGACTTGATTTCCCAAACCCATTTCGGCCCATTAGGGCAATACGCTCCCCCCGTTGGATCGTCAAACGAACATCGTGACAGACCTCTCGTTCACCATAATAGATGGCGAGTTCACCTATTTCCAAAAGGGTGTTCTTAGGGTAGGTAAGGGGCTTAATGGCCAGACTCTCAGCCGATTCAAGATTTTTCAACAGTTTCTCTTTATCCTCAACAACCTTCTGTTGTCTGAACTCAATGGTTTTGGACCGTTTCATCATCTTAGCCGCTTTGTGTCCAATATAACCCTTATCCGGTTTTATACCGGAATTCAGGGTGCCTTTTTTGGTCTTTTCCACCTGATCAGACCAATGGGCAGTTCTCTTGGCGGCTGATGATAGTTTACGGATCTCTTTCTGGAGTTTTTCGTTTTCAGCTAGCTCATACTGATCTGTCATCTCCTTGTTGTACCACCAGGAAGAAAAATTGCCTTTCTGAATTTCGATATTCGTCTTGTTGATGACGAGAATGTGATCTATGCAATAATCTAAAAAAGCTCTGTCATGGGAGACAAGAATATACCCCTTTTTCCGCTTCATATAGGAGCTAACGATGCGTCGTGCTTCCATGTCCAGATGATTGGTTGGTTCATCGATCAGCAGAAAGTTATTGGGCTTGAGAAAGAGGGCAGCTAGTAAGACTTTGGTCTGCTCTCCCTGGCTGAGAGTTGAAAATTCCTGATCCAACACATCCTCGTGTACAGCGGGAAGCGATTATTCTTTAACGCTCTCCCATCCTT
>CAYZDF010000127.1:0-4931 GCA_964477085.1 uncultured Gracilibacteraceae bacterium
ACTGCCTGGAATCACCAAGGCTAGTTGGTAAGCATTATTGGAGAAAGGGGGAAACTTTTGTGTCAACAACATCAGATCCGATTGCAGATTTCTTGACACGTATCCGCAATGCCGGAATGGTTTACCACGATAAAGTCGAAATACCTGCATCAAATATCAAAAAAGCACTTGCTGAAGTTTTGAAGCAGGAAGGTTTTATCAAGGATTACGAATATATCGATGATAGTAAGCAGGGGGTCTTAAGATTATATCTTAAGTACGGTCCTAACCGCGAAAGAGTTATTACTGGACTTAAGCGTATCAGTCGTCCTGGATTGCGTGTATATGCGAAAAAAGATCAGATTCCTAAGGTTCTTGGGGGTCTGGGAGTTGCAGTAATATCTACCTCTAAAGGCATTATGCCTGACAGACAGGCACGCTCTGAAGGTTTGGGTGGAGAAGTCATCTGCTACATTTGGTAAAGGATGGAGGTGTAGAATATGTCTCGTATTGGTAGAAAGCCTATTACCATACCCAGTGGGGTAGAAATTAAACGCGAAGGCAATGTCATAACAGTCAAAGGCCCCAAGGGAACACTTACCAGGGAATTACGACCTGAGATAAATATTGAGATCGAAGGTAACACAATCAATGTTACCCGTCCAAGCGACGAGCCTTTACATCGATCCCTCCATGGTCTTACCCGGACTCTGCTGGCTAACATGATTGAAGGAGTCACCAACGGTTTTAGCAAGAATCTTGATCTTGTGGGCGTCGGATACCGAGCCTCCCTTCAAGACAAGAAGCTGGTTCTCGCAGTTGGTAAATCCCATCCTGTTGAAATGGAGCCATGGGAAGGTATCGAGATTGAGGTTCCTGCACCTAATAAGGTGATTGTTAAAGGAATCGATAAGGAAAAAGTAGGTATCTTTGCTGCTGATGTACGCGGTCAGCGTCCACCAGAACCCTATAAAGGCAAAGGTATTAAATACGAAAAAGAAGTCATCCGCCGTAAGGAAGGTAAAACCGGAGGCAAGAAGTAAGGTAAGGGCAAAATCTCTTGCCGCATAGAAAGGGTGAAAACGCTTGATTAAAAGAACAGACCGCAGACAAACACTGAAACAAAAGCACAAGAGTGTTCGCAAAAGAATACATGGTACTGCTGAAAGACCAAGACTTGCGGTTTTCAGAAGTCTGAATCATATCTATGCTCAAGTCATTAATGATGACTTGGGAGTTACTCTTACAGCGGCATCTTCTCTGGACTCCGAATTCAAAGGAACAGAACTTTCCGGTGGAAATGTTGAAGGTGCCAAAAAAGTGGGCGAACTCGTTGCGAAGAAAGCACTGGACAAAGGAATCACCAAAGTGGTCTATGACCGCGGGGGAAGCCTTTATCATGGCAGAGTAGCAGCATTAGCAGAAGCTGCGAGAGAAGCCGGACTAGACTTTTAATATTGAGTAAAGGAGGGAAAATCATTGTCCAATATCGATCCTAGCAAACTCGAGTTTACTGAGAAAATTGTGCATATTGCCCGTGTAGCCAAGGTTGTTAAAGGTGGAAGACGCTTCAGTTTCAGTGCTCTTGTCGTCGTTGGCGATGGCAACGGTATTGTTGGAGCAGGTCTTGGTAAAGCCACTGAAGTACCTGAAGCTATCCGTAAAGGAATAGAAGATGCAAAGAAAAACCTTATTCAAATTCCACTTAAAGGCACTACCATTCCTCATCCGATTATCGGTCAATATGGTGCAGGTCAGGTTCTTTTAAAACCTGCAGCTAAAGGTACCGGTGTCATCGCTGGAGGTCCCGTTCGTGCCGTATTGGAAGTTGCAGGGGTTAAAGATATTCTCACCAAGTCTTTAGGTTCTTCCAATGCCCATAATGTCGTCAATGCTACTATGGCTGGTCTCAAAGCGTTGAAGAAAGACCACGAAGTAGCGAAGATGCGCGGCAAAACCGTGGAAGAAATTATAAGCTAAAAAGAACTGGAGCAGAAGTCAGCATACTTAATCGCCCTGACAACTGTTGCAGAATAACTGATACTGATATCGTAGTACTGCAGAAAGTAAGGAGGTGTCCGATTTGAAACTCCATGAACTTAGGCCCGCAGAAGGCTCAACAAAGTCCCGTAAACGCGTTGGACGTGGTAACGGCTCAGGCTTGGGAAATACAGCTGGTAGAGGTCATAAAGGTCAGAAGGCCCGTTCAGGCGGCGGCGTTCGTCCTGGATTCGAAGGTGGCCAGATGCCTACCATCCGCAGACTTCCCAAACGTGGCTTTAATAATAACTTTAGTAAAGAATACACCATCATTAACGTTTCTGATCTGGAAGAAAGATTTGAAAATGGTGCTGAAGTAACAATCGAAGCTCTCTTTGCAACAGGCCTTATCAAGAAGGTACAAGATGGTGTGAAAGTATTAGGTAATGGTGATCTAACCAAGCCGCTTACCGTCAAAGTTCAAAAGGTTAGCAAAACGGCAGCAGACAAGATCACTGCTGCCGGTGGAAAAGTAGAGGTGGAATAAATTGATACTTGAGACCCTGAAAGATGCGTGGAGAGTACCTGGCATTAGAAAAAAAATAGGGTTCACCTTGCTTATGCTCCTGGTCTTCAGGATCGGGGCTCATATACCGATTCCTTTCATGAACCGTGAACTGCTTCAAGAAATGATGGGTAGCGGAGGGTTATTTGACTTCTTCAATACCTTTTCTGGTGGTTCCCTGAAACGTTTCTCGGTGTTTGCCTTAAGTATCATGCCCTATATTACAGCATCGATTATTATTCAGCTACTGACAGTCGTCATTCCTTATTTAGAGAGACTGTCCAAAGAAGGAGAAGAAGGCCGGAAGAAGATTGTTCAGTATATCCGTTACGGGACTGTCGTATTGGGTTTTATCAACGGTATCGGCCTTACCATCGGATTGAAAAATGCGCTTTTTATTCCACAGGAATCTCTTAGGATTCCGATTTATCTCATGATCGCTTTGGTTCTGACCGCAGGTACTGCATTCTTAATGTGGCTGGGTGAACAAATCACGGAAAAAGGCATCGGCAATGGTATTTCCATCATCATTTTTGCCGGTATCGTTGCTGGTGTGCCTGATGCAATCAAATACCTTGTTGGTCTCTTAAAAGTCGGCGAAATCAGTTGGTTTTCTATTATCGGTTTGCTTATTATCGCAGCGCTGATCATCGCTGGCGTTGTCTTCATCCAAGAAGGTCAAAGAAGAATTCCTGTACAATATGCTAAGAGGGTTGTAGGTCGCCGGGTATACGGGGGACAAAGTTCGCATATACCTTTAAAAGTAAATCAAGCAGGAGTTATCCCCATCATCTTCGGTATTTCCTTGATGGCTTTCCCTGCTACCATTGCTACCTGGTTGCCTCAGACCTCGGGCTTTGCTATGTTTGCGAATAAATGGCTGACAATGAACGGTTCCATTTATTCTATTCCTTATTTAACGATGTATGCGGTACTCATCATTTTCTTCACCTATTTCTATACAGGTATCACTTTCAACCCTGTTGAAGTTGCCGATAATCTCAAGAAGTACGGTGGATTTATCCCTGGCATTCGTCCAGGACGTCCCACTTCAGATTACCTGTTCAAAATCTTAAGCAAAGTTACATTAGCGGGCGGTATTTTTCTTGCACTGATCGCTGTTCTTCCCAGCTTGGTTATCGGGTTAACCGGGGTCCAAAATATTTATCTGGGAGGAACCTCTCTGTTAATCGTTGTTAGCGTTGCGCTGGAAACCATGAAGCAAATGGAAGCTCAGCTCATGCAGCGACACTATCAGGGATTCTTAAAGTAAGGAGGCTTGAAGATGAGAGCAATACTCATGGGTCCTCCTGGAGCAGGTAAAGGGACTCAAGCAGAAATGCTGATCGAACATTTTAAAATTCCTCACATTTCGACGGGGGATATGTTCAGAGCAGCAATTAAAGAACAAACTCCGCTGGGACTAAAAGCTAAGGAATACATGGATGCTGGCTCATTAGTTCCAGATGAAGTTACGATTGGAATCGTGGCTGACAGACTAGCACAAGCTGACTGTTCAAACGGCTTCCTACTGGACGGGTTTCCCCGTACGGCTGCCCAGGCGGATGCTTTAGCCAAGATTCTAAGCGACTTAAATATGGGCCTTGACGGAGTGATCAATATCGAAGTTGATGATGCGATTCTACTTGAGAGGCTTACCGGAAGAAGAGTATGCAAGCAATGTGCTGGAACTTTTCATACCGTGTTCAACCCTCCCCGTGACCTGGGAGTATGCGATAAATGCGGTGGCGAACTCTATCAGCGTAGCGATGATACACTGGAAACAGCTCAAAACCGTTTAAAGGTCTATAACGATCAAACCGAACCGTTGATCGCTTATTACAGTGACCAAGGTCTGCTCAAACGAATTCAAGGTGAACAAGATATCGAGCAGGTCTTCCGTGATATCCTAGATGTTTTGGAGTAACAGTCATGATCGAACTGAAGAATAAAGAGCAGTTGGATCGGATGCGCACATCCGGTAGGATTGTTGCCGAAGTTCTGGCGATCATGAAAGAGATGGTCAAGCCGGGAATGACAACGATGGAACTGGACCGGGTAGCAGAAGAGCACATCCGAAAATACGGCGCAATTCCAGCTTTTAAAGGTTACAACGGGTTCCCTGCTACACTTTGTACTTCTGTGAATGAAGAAGTAGTCCATGGGATTCCGGGTTTAAGGGCTTTAAAAAATGGAGATATTATCAGTATCGATTGTGGTGCGTTATTCGATGGCTATTATGGAGATTCCGCCATTACCTTGCCAGTGGGGAGTGTTAGTGATGAAAACACCAATCTTCTGGCAGTCTGTGAGGAATCATTAAAGCTGGGTATTGCACAAGCGTATAAAGGGAACCGTCTTTTAGATATTTCCTACGCTGTTCAGTCTTACGTGGAAGAGAATGGGA
>CAYZDF010000128.1:0-4901 GCA_964477085.1 uncultured Gracilibacteraceae bacterium
ACAAGTTTAAAATTGACTTTGAGAAAGCTTCAGTGGTCACAGAACTGTATCTGCCTGGAAAAGAACTTGATGAATCAATTGCTGTATCAACTCGACGTGTCTTTAGTTTCCACGATGATGTATTCGCTCTTCTGGCAGGGGATGATGCCTCAAAGGGTACATATTGCGGAGGCAGAGACCAAGACTTCAACCTGCCATTCATCGCGTGGCCTTGGGGGCAACTAGACCGTATCAATTGCAGAGTAAGGTATTATACTATTGGGATTTATAATACTGTAAGTATTCGTATGGATAGAAACTTCGATTATAGTATTGATCCATACTTTAACCTTACAAATGGTTTCTACACGATCAATGGAGAAAGCAGTTGGAAAAATAGCAAGGATACAGGTACTTTTAATAATATTTCAGAAGAACGTTCAACCCATGGAGATCTTCTTAACAGGCCCTACCAAAGGACCAGGAGATTAACTTACCTGTATTTAAAAGTATACTTCTACACAATATTTCCCGATAATCCTCTGTGGGAATACTCCATAAATCTCCATATTTGTTGCCATTCTCCTGGTTGTACACAGGATAGCTAGGTCTGCTTTTTTACATGAGTTTCAACTTTTTGTTTTATCCCTTAACATTAAATATCAGGTTATTATGAATTCAGGTTTAATAAAATATATCATTATTGCTTTCATGATGACTAATTGTTTACCAATATCATCTCAAATAAAACCAGAGATAGAACTGGGAATGAAATACAACTCAAGGATGAACATAAGAACAACTCATGACAAAAAGCCCATAGGGCTGATTGTGGGATTTGGGTTAATCACTAACGACAAGTGGTATTCTGGTTTAAGAATCAATCACTTTAAGACTGAATCATCTATCTCAAAGGCAAAACACTACAATCTCGAGATTGAAATACAGAGATTATTCAATATCTCATCACTCACAAAATTTACTTTTGGCATAGGAATAAGACCTGGCTATTACATAGCAGATGCTTTTATTATTTCTGCAGGAGCTTACATGGAACCCTATAAAGCCATAAATATTTCTGCAAATTGCGGAGCATCTTACTCCCTTACCAGGTATATCGCAATTGAGTTGTCGCCTGGATTAACATGGTATCCTGGCGAGCATCCTAAGCCTAGAATTGGATCTTTCTTAGAAACTGGTTTAACGTTCAAATTTTAACCTAACTCATGAGGTTTCTATCTGCAATAACAATCTTAATTGCAGTGCTTCTCCCGGCATGCTCAAAACCGGTGGAGATTGATTTACCTGAGATGCAGCCCAAACTGGTGATAAACTCCTTTTTCAAGGTCGGAGGCAAATTCGAGGTTCATGTAAGTACAACTAAAGGGATATTGAGTACCGATACAACAAACCTTAAGAATGCAACGGTAAGTCTTTATGCCAATGGTGTATTCCAAGGAAACCTGGTCCATTCTGAAGATGGTGTTTACTTGCACGACACAGTCATAGTAAGAAGCGATATAACCTACAAGATAATGGTATCTGCCCCTAGTCTTGAGAGTGTGGAAGCTCAAGACAAAGCACCTGAACCTACTGTTCTGGAATCAGTTTACTACGACCAAAGAGCTTACCCTGATTCCGAGGGTGGACATTACTACAAAATAAACCTTGAGTTCACAGACGATCCGAATTCACTGAACTATTATGAGCTGGTAATGCTGGACTATAACGATGAGGAGCAGTATTCAGTGGTACGGCTTTGGGGGGACAATGAGATAGTTATAATTAATGAAGGCGATGAAGAGTTCTACAGTGGTTTATGTGTCTTCTCAGATGAACTGTTCAACGGTTCCCCCTATAGCCTTAGATTGAAAACAACTCACTGGATATCAGACAACAAGAAGGAGATGTATCTTCTGTCGGTGAGTGAAACTTTTTACAGGTTCAGAAAATCATGGATACGCCATGCCTATTCTCAATACCCTGACATTACAAATCCGACCGGACCGGTGAGACTCTTCAGCAATGTCACCGGAGGGTATGGGATATTTGCAGGTTATGCTGAATCAAAGATTACCTCTTATGAATAGATCAATAGTCTTATATAATTTGCTTCTTGGTCTGTTTCTATTTATTGCAGGTGCTCAGCCACTGACTGCTCAGACGGCCAAAGTAGCCGGGTATGTTAAAGACTCCCAGAGCGGAGAACCGATTATCGGAGCCTATATTGTCGATCCTGTCAATCTCTCTTTTACCAACACAAACAATTTTGGCCTCTTTACTATTAAGATGGCAACAGGGGGAATACAGAGTCTTGTTATCAGTCATATCGGTTATACAGCCGACACGCTGGAATTGAGCATCTCGAAAGACACTATCATACAGGTTAATCTGACACCCGGAATTACCCTAGAAGAGGTATCAGTAATTGCGAGTGTGGTCAGCATCTCAAATCGCTTACAAATGAGTATGCTTCATATCAGGCCTTCTGATATAGACATATTACCTGCGCTGATTGAAAAAGACCTGATGAAGAGCCTTCAGTTACTTCCCGGTGTAGCCTCGGGCGCAGAAGGTCAGAGCGGACTGTTTGTGAGAGGCGGGAGCCTGGATCAGAACTTGTTTTTACTTGATGGTATACCACTCTACCATGTTAATCACCTGGGCAACTATCTGTCTGTGTTTGACAGCGAATCACTTAAGGATATTAAACTGTTTAAGGGGGCATTTCCTGCGAGCTATGGAGGAAGGCTTTCATCTATTGTAGACATTCGAGTCAAAGACGGTAACAAATATGAACGACATGGAAACTTCTCACTGGGCTTAATCTCATCGGGACTGATGCTTGAGGGGCCCATAAAGCAGGGAAAATCATCATATTTGATTTCTTTAAGACGGTTCTGGCCTGATTTGTTCATCGTACCACTTACATCATCTGTTTTGGACGGAGGATCGGTAGGTTACAACTTCTATGACAATATAATAAAGATCAACACAGAGCTCACTTCTAAGGATAAGATCTTTATCAGTCACTACTTCGGGCGTGATGCATACAGAACCGTATTCAAAGAAGAGGCAAGCAGTGCCAAAACATATGCTTCCAACAGGCTGAAATGGGGAAATACCCTTATTGCGGGAAAGTGGACACATCTATTTAATTCATCCCTGTTCAGTGAATTGATTCTTGGTTACACCAGGTATCAGAACACAAACTACTCAAAGTACGAATACAATAACACAAGGGATAATTTTAAAGAGACTTCAATGTCTGAATACCGATCACTGATTGATGATTACTCTTTTAATCTGGCTTTGGAGTACAATCCTAATAACAAACTAAGATTGAAATTCGGCGGCGGTGTTATACTACACTCCTTTAAGCCGGGGACACTAAGACATGAATCTGACTTCAAAGATACAGGAAGAACTTATGAGACTGTTAAAAATCCATCTGTTTCAACACTTGAGAACTTCATCTATTCGGAAAATCAGATTACCCTGACTAAATCCTGGAGTGTAAATACAGGATTAAGATGGTATGGGTATACGACTGAAAACACATTCTATCAAGGATTTGAGCCCAGAGTAGCTACGACGCTGGCTGTAAAGGACTTGTTTAGCGTCTCAGCGTCATACAGCAGGATGAATCAATTTGTACATATGCTGACCAATTCAGCTCTTGGATTGACAGCTGACCTCTGGATGCCGACCACCGCGCAGATTCCTCCAGAGACTTCCGACCAGTTTGCTGTTGGCATTATGAAATCCTTTTCAGATTTGGGCATCGAGATTACCATTGAAGCCTACAGGAAAGATCTCAGCAATCTGATTGCTTTTAAGGAGGGGGCTTCCTTCTTTACAGGTACAGACATGTGGGAAAACAAGGTGGTGAAAGATGGCAAAGGCAGGGCAACAGGACTGGAAGTCCTCTTTCAGAAGACAAAAGGTAATACTACCGGGTGGGTCTCTTACACCCTGTCAAAGACAACAAGACAGTTTGAAAGCATAAACAATAGCATGGTGTTCCCTTTCAAATATGACCGGCCACACGATTTCTCGATTGTTCTGAAGCGGAAACTTAATGAGAAACTTGATATATCTGCGACATGGGTATACTCAACCGGCCTGCCTGTAACTCTACCCTTCGGAAAGTATCAGACCATTGGTTCCAGAAGATATTTCAATAATACCGGACCGATATTCGCATTTGATAGAGAAGCTCATCTTTATACAGAAATGAACTCTTTGCGGATGAGAGATTATCACAGGCTTGATATTGGGTTCAGTCACTCGAAAGAGAAAAAGCGGGGAACGAGAGTGTTGTCATTTAATGTTTATAATGCTTACAACAGGCAGAATCCACTCTATTATTACATTGACTACGATAGGACAAATTCAGGCACAGATGGTGCAGTTAGTCAGATGAGGGTGTTTCAAAAAAGTCTTTTTCCAATTATGCCTTCAATAAGTTACAGTTACAAGTTTTAGCGTTCGTACAAAAGGGACAAAAAAGATAGATTCGTAATGAATGGACACAACCTGCACTCTGGCCCTACAGCTAACACGGCCGGTAAATTTCATAGGCTTGTCACGGTTTTTGCAAACCGTCTCCAGCCATCAAGAAAACACAGGCGATGTAGATATTGGTAACAGTCCACTTAGAAGTACCAGAAAGTAATAACAGTGGATTCCCCACGAAACATATTCAACATCTATAAATTACATAATCCCTCGCAGCGCTGGCCATGGTGGCAAAAACCGCGCCATACCCTCCTCGGTCGGGCTTTAGAGACATTCCACACTGGGCAGTCAGCGTGCGGTTGCGCTGCCCTTCGTCGGCTAACACCTACGAAACTTACCGCCGTGCCGTTGTAGCACATTTTAAAATGACGGAAAATAAACAGCGAAGAGAACCACAAAAA
>CAYZDF010000129.1:0-4886 GCA_964477085.1 uncultured Gracilibacteraceae bacterium
GGACTTGCCCGTAATTTCTTGGTCTTGCGCCAAAAATCATGCGATTGCCCTGGGGGACCCCCCCTGAGAAACTGTCTGAAAAAAGCTACGAGGCTGCCAACCGCCTAACCATGATGCGAATCATGGCCAGGTAGATTATGGACTCACTATGCTCTGTTCGGTGCTCATAGTCTTTGCTCAATCTACGGCAATGAGCGAGCCAGGAAAATGTGCGTTCAACTACCCACCTTCTGGGAAGGAGGTGAAACCCTGTGACTCCCTGTGGTCTTTTGACGATCTCAAGAACCCAGTTGCAGGTAGTTTTTACCCACTCGATCAGTTGCCCCGCATATCCCCATCGGCCCAGATGAGCTGGAGGCGACTGAACCGGTCCCCGGCTTTATCAAGCAGGATCTTGGCTCCATCTCTATCTTGGATCTTGGCGGCATGCACTATCACCATCAACACCAATCCCATTGTATCCACAAGGATGTGACGTTTACGCCCATTTACCTTCTTTCCGGCATCATAGCCCCTTTCTCCCCCAATGACGGTGGTCTTTACCGACTGGCTATCGATTACGGCCGCACTGGGTTCGGGATCTCTTCCATCTTTCTTGCGCACCTCCTGATGCAGATGGTTGTGAATCGCCTCAATGGTCCCGTTCTTGGTCCAAATCCGGTAGTAGTGATAGACCGTCTTCCAGGGAGGAAGATCATGGGGAAGCAGTCTACACACACATCCGGCAACGAGGATGTGGAATATGGCGTTCATGATCTCCCGATAGCTGTGCTGTTTCTTTCTTCCTTTGCGCTTTGGTTTTTCTTCGGGGAACAGATCCTTTATCTTCTCCCATTGGGCATCACTCAGATCTGAGGGGTAGGTTTGCCTGCTCATGGAGCACCTCTTTTTTCCCTAGAGATGCCCATCGCTTGCGTGCCTGACAAGACCCCCCTCTTCTTTTTTCAGACAGTTTCTAAGGAGTTGGTGGAATTTCAGGAGAGGAGAAATCGGGAGAAGGCCGGCGGGATTCCGGGTGCGGAGGGGGAGGGAAAAAATCCATAATCCTTGTGGAAATGTTAATTGAGGTGTCTTTGATGTCCTGTTGTCGACAATGACCAGCAGCAAATCATGTGCTGTACTATACACAGTAACAAATGCGGCAAATATCCCGAAGATAAATTGTTAGTGAAAAAAGATTTGGAACTTTTGTTGTATACCATGCCAAGCCTAGTGCAGAAATGAATTTTAGAACTGTCTTCAGAGTAGAGCTAAGACGTTCTAAAACTAAGGCTACGACAACCAAACCCATTACTGCTAAAAAAAGTACTATATGAGAAAAGTCCGTCGGAAGTTCTGATACTGAAGGAAACTGCTGGAAGAATGGTATTCCCCATACCAAAAAAGCTGCAATTACAATCCCTATAGGAATAATGCGGTTATATATTAAACCGCTTCGTTGGCGTTGCTCAGGATTCATTGATTGATATTGTTTAAGTTTCATTTCAATATACTCTGATATCATACCATCGTACAACATTATACTCATTTCCTCCAATAACTAATTAAAAGTAAATATCTCTATTTATTTCTTTCAGTCTACAAAGAGAGCGTTTAAACGTTCTCGGAGTGTGGAATATTACTGTTCTTTGAGATAATCGCCTTGTTTGAATTTTTCTTTAATATAGTCGTCAACTACTTCACCATAATGACGTTTTACACCTATCTCCATATAAACTAGCACTTCATCGCCCTCTTTGATGTCTTTAGTAGATACGGTTGTTCCATTTTTCAGCATTAAGAATGCATCATCACCATATTTCATTATTACTACTACAGGAATAACTCCATCGTATAATGCTTCAATATATATTATCTGTTCAGTAGCTATATTTACATCCTCTATTACAGTCACACAACTCGTACCATTCATAGATACAGACATAAGTTTTTCCGTTTTGACTATATCAGTTAGATAAACAGTTTTCTTTTCAAATGTTCTTAAATAAGTTGATACTACACCTAAGTTACACTCGTAAAGTGACAAGAACTTGTGTGGAAACTCTGGATCTCTTTTTTGTATTGCAGGTATAAGAAAATAGCCTATTGAAAAATTACCTACTAGGAAATAAATATTTTCAGTCTTTTCTGACAGAAATTTAATACTTACAATTTCGCCTTTTGATACCCTTATCTTGCTTACTTTAGCTTTACTAATTACTACATCACTGTTAGCATGCGACTCTGAATTCTCCATATGCCACCTATGATATATACTCCAATGCTGACAATCTCGTTTCTATTTTTAAGTCTTCTATACTTATTCTATTGAATTCTGAGCCATATAATACAACATATGGATCTGGTTGTAATATAACCGTAATCGATTGTTCTTTAGATTTATTATCCCAAATATTATATTTATTTAACAGGCGATCCTCTACTTTAATTCTGGCAACTTCCCTTTTCCTAAACGATATTTCATTATTTACATTATTTCTAAAGCAAGAAATAATGTAATCGCCATAATGCAATTCAATAGCTCTTTTCCACCCTTCAGGCGTTAATATGTAATTATCTTCATAGCCAACATTAACTCTGAAGGGTCGTGCATTTCCTATTTTTGTATTTAGGCTGTTTAGATCAATACGCGTCGTGAATAGCTCAGGTAATAGCAAAACACACTTTTCTTTTTGTGATCCGGTGGGTATAAATTCTCCTGGTTCAAATCGAGATACTAAATCTATACATACTCTATTGTGCCATCCGTATTCTTCTATGCTTAATATAATAGACTCAAATATTTCTACTCTGTAAGAATATGATTCTGATGGCTCCTCGGGTTGCTTCTCTGAATTTGTTTTAAAGTATTCAAGAATGTCATTTAGATCCACATTTGCCGCTTTGGCAAATCTCTCGGCGAATTTTTCTTTGGGTTGCTTAAGGTCATTAAAGGTGAGTCCCTTAGTCCCACGAATTTTTCCAACAGCTTTACAAACCGCCTCTACTCGCCCCCTACTCCCAGGACCCGCTCCGTCTGCCCACCCTTTAAGTGCCCGCTCATCTACGCATTTGCCTAATTCGGTTGTGGCTTTCTTGATTTCCTCGGGAAGAACAAATTCTATGATGCACTCTATTTTTTTCGCGAAATCACTCGGTAGACCTCTTAATCTGTGTTGTCGTCTATTATGGTTACCAGGAAGGCACATTATTTATCCTTATTTTCTAATAACTTATTCTTTTATGACTCCTTTTTACGCTGTTGTAAATTACTGCATTTTGCAGCTAATTGCAAGAAAAACACTTTGCAGCAAATAACTGTATTTTTCCGCTATATACAACAAATGTCCTTATAAATATACGTAATGATTGAAATATTTTCTTGACTCTTTAGATAAACATATTTTACCCTCTTATTAATATGAAAAAGCCGGTGAGAAATGGCAGTTTCTTCACCGGCAAGGCGACAGGAGTTTGGACAGTAAACACCCATCGCAAGGAGGATTGAAATGATTCAGCCATCTCAACCCCCACAGAAGGAGCTTAGAGAAAAATCTAGATTTTGTCAAGAAACACTAAGTAATACCAATAACTTAGTATTACAACTTCATTTTATCCTCATTGCCCTTGCTTCAACGTCGCCATCTTTCACTCTCAACTTTACTGCATGGAGGCGTCTAATGGGTATCATCCGATCAGTGTTAAGAGCATTCGTGTTGAGTAATTACTATGACCAGGGATACAGTGATGCGGCAACCGGAAACGGTCCAAGTGTTATTCCCGCCACTATGGACAGGGTTTTCAGTGGAAGAAAAGGCTCTCTAATGGAACACGGTGAACGCAACACTTTTTACAACTTAGGTTATCTTGAAGGCCAAACCCAGAGGATTAACAGGATAGAAGACGAATAATCCGGAAATAGACTACCCCGGCCGTTAAAAGACCGGGATAAAAAGGAGAATATTATGGTCAGAATCAAGATAACAACGGCGCTTATAACGCTTTGGAAAGTTCTTCAGTTCCTGACCATTAACAGCCTATCGGACATAATTTACAAAATAATCAAAGATTCTCTTGTCTAATGTATTACCATTGGTTCTCTTGAAAAAAGACAGACAATTAAATTATATTTTAATTGTCTGTCTTTTCATTTATTCTTTAGCTTACAAATCAAATATAAACAGCTTATTTGAGCATGCCTAAGTGTTTAACTGCCTCAAAAAGAATATTCGGATAAAGACTTTTCATTGTCCAGAAACCAATACTCAATCCTCCGGCCCAGGTAAGCAATCGTTGGATTGGTACTTCCAATTTAGCATACACCAAAACCTTACCATCCGTCATTGTAAGGTAAATAACCGGCTTTTCCGTATTTTGTCTAACTTCCTCTGTCTTTGGTAATCGCTTCATTTGGTCCCCCTTTATGGATTCTATGCTGGGAAGTACTCATAGTGAGGCGAGAAGAGTATGATTTTGCGTTCTCTTTCGCCTTCCCAAATGATCGGAGCTGCGTTAAAGGGTATTTTCCTATTTCTTAGAAAAATAATTCCCCTTATCCAACTCAAGGGACCAAAAGTAATAGGCAAAGTTACTCTAAATGCTCATATGCTTTTGTCCCTATTGCTGAGGAACTCCGCCAGCTTTTAAGGCCTTCCACCAGAGGTTAGAAAAAAGCACAGAGATTCGGTATCTCTCCATGATGGGAAAAGTGATAAAATCGGGGAGGGTACTTGTAATGGTTCCAGCAAATAAAAGCTTCCAACTCACGCTCATTAGCCTTCCTCCATTTCCTATGAGACAGTACATGAAAAATACGTAATGTCAAGGGCTATCTCCCTCTCTGGATCTTCGATACACCGGAGAAGACTGTTGCCCATAGATCCCACTCATGCTATGGTTGGGCATGA
>CAYZDF010000130.1:0-4759 GCA_964477085.1 uncultured Gracilibacteraceae bacterium
TATTTTGAGCTGTACCATTGCGTGGAAGCGTTTTCATAATGTAGCTGGCATCCTTAAACTTAGGGACAAATTTTTCAATACCAACGACATAGACATGGGTTTTAGGGATGGTTGCGGTTAGATCGGCATTACCTTCATTCGTAAACATAAAGAGTGTACATGTCTCTGCTACCGCAATATTGGCACCGGATATCCCCATATCCGCTTCGATAAACTTTTTTCTCATCACAGATCGGGCTGTTTTGACCAGTTTGGAGATAATAGGATCATTCTTTTTATTAGTATAACCTGTAAATAGATCTGCAACCTGTTCTTTGGTCAGATGAATAGCAGGAAAAACCATGTGTGATGGATGCTTACCTTCAATAGCAATGATGAATTCACCCAGATCTGTTTCCTGTACTTCAATGCCCTCTGCCCGTAGTGCTTCGTTCAAGAGAATCTCTTCGGAAGCCATAGACTTAGATTTAGTAATTTTCTTCACGTTTTTCTTAAGTGCTAACTTAGCAATATAGTCATTAGCCGCTTTGCCGTCAGTAGCACGAAACACCTTTGCTCCTCTGGCTGTGGCATTTTTTTCAAAAAGATCAATCATCTCTTCAATATGGGAAGCTGAATAAGATTTAATTTCATTGACTTTGTTTCTCAATTCCTCAAAGTCATAACCCTGATACGCCTTTTCCCTGGCAATAACATAAAGACCTGAGAAACGCTCCAGAGCACCTCTTAACGTTTTATTCTCTAACGCCCCAACGATCTCTTTTTTAAGTTCGACATTCGCCATCTCATTTCACCCTCTATCTTCCTGTTTATTGTTCATCAACTGAAATTACGATTACCTGCTCTGGACCATGAACACCGATCTCCAGAATACGTTCGATATCAGAACTTCGGCTAGGTCCAGTAATAAAACCAACAAAGCCTGGTAACTGGGGAAGATGATCGAGTGCGTTGATGATATCATCCAAGCCAGGAACGATTGATTTTGTCCTTAATAAGGCTATATGGATGGGGACAAGTGTTGAGCAAAGCCTTTTATCTACTTCAGACGCAATCTGAACGATGGTTCCCAGTTCAGCGATTCCCCAATTAACCTCAGTGATCCCAACATCATCCGTAGCCGTATATGTCAGTAAATCATCGGTATGGATAACGAACCCTAATTCGGTCAACTTAGTGATAAGATTAGCTTCCAGGGATAGTGAAGATTCATAGAGAGAAATAGTCTTTACACCTTTAGTCGATAATACAGCGAGCAATAGGTCTACGATGTCCTCTGACTTAGCAACCCGATAACATTCACCGCCTACTCCCTCAAATTTAGCTTTAAACTTTTCATATAGTTCATTCATGTTTTCCATATTTACACCTCTTTTCTTCAATTCCCCTTGATAATTAGACACACCGGTCTGGCCACCATGCCAGTTTTGTCTCTATAATATAATATATAGTTATAAAATTCAATTCTAATTTGAATATTTTTATATTTTAAAATATTATATTTATTTTTAAGATCTTATTTTTGTTAATATATTTTTTAAACCTAATCGAAATCATTTGTTCATTATTATACTAACACAATAGCTCATTTCATTATTTAATATTCCGTAAGATCTGATCGGCATATTGTATTTTACAAACCCATAACAATTGTGAAAAAAACCGATACGATAAATAAATAAAAAAAAACGGCCCCCTTGAGGGAGCCGTTATGTGAGGTCTCAAAAGATTTATTTGTATTGGTTAGCCAGTCTCTTTTTAAGGTTTTCAGCAACAAGTTTCGGATCCATTGGATTTCTGGCGATACCAGAATCAATAGCAGCTTGAGCTGTTGCAGCAGCAACTGCTGGAGCAACTTCAGGATTGAAAGCACTCGGAATGATATAGTCAGCTCTGACTTCAGAATCAGGAATAACGTTAGCAATCGCTTTAGCAGCAGCAATCTTCATAGCATCGTTGATGTCGGTAGCTCTGACATCGATAGCACCACGGAAGATTCCAGGGAATGCAAGAACGTTGTTGATCTGATTGATAACGTCGGAACGTCCGGTAGAAATGACCTTAGCACCTGCTTCGAAAGCTCTTTCGATCGGCCAGATTTCAGGAATTGGGTTAGCTTGGCAGAAGACGATAGGATCTTTAGCCATAGATCTGATCATATCTTCGGTTAAAGCACCTTCAACAGACACGCCGATAAAGACATCCGCACCTTTGAGAGCACCAGCAAGGTCGCCGCTATATTTGTCTGGGTTGGTTGCTTCTGCGATTTCTTCTTTCCACTTGTTCATACCCGCGGTACGGCCTTTGTAGATCGCACCTTTGGTGTCACACATAATAACGTTTTTCAGACCTTCAGCCATTAAGAGCTTGATAATCGCGATACCGGCAGCGCCAGCTCCGTTAGCAACAACCTTAATGTCTTCAATCTTCTTGCCAACAACTTTAAGTGCATTGTAAAGACCTGCAAGAGTTACAACAGCCGTTCCATGTTGGTCATCATGGAAGATAGGTCCTTTGAAAATGCCACGAGCTTTAAGAGCTTCTTCAATCATGAAGCACTCGGGAGCTTTGATATCTTCAAGGTTAACGCCACCGAAGGTAGCATTGGTTAACTCAACGAGTTCAATGATTTTATCAACATCGTTGGTATTAACGCAGAGAGGGAAAGCATCTACATCTGCGAAAGCTTTAAACAGAAGGGCTTTACCTTCCATAACAGGCATTGCAGCAGGTCCACCAAGGTTTCCAAGACCAAGAATGGCAGTACCGTCTGAAACGATACTTACAAAGTTAGCATGATTGGTGTAAACATCAAGATTAGCGAGATCTTTAGCGATATCTTTAACAGGCTCAGCAACACCAGGGGAATAAGCAAGGGTCAGATCATCTCTGTCTTTAGCAGGGCAAGTAACTCTTACTTCAAGTTTGCCAGGTTTGGCCGCATGGAATGCGAGAGCTTCTTCACGAAGGTTTTTAATACGTGACATGTGTGTATCTCCTTTTCAAAATAATATGATCTAGAAATGTATGTTAAGAATCAAATCTGCTATTTTATTATGTCTGATTCATGTTAAAAATAATCGTATATTTTAAATGGCTTGTTCCATCTGTAACAAGCACATAGATGTTGGGCCGCCTCCGGGGAGGCGACCTAACATAAGATATATCAGATTATTTTTTACCTTCTTTAGCATCGATCTCAGCTTGAGCAGCAAGGATGTCTTTAGCGTTGAGGTAAACAGGGGTATCAACCATTTTACCATTGTAGGAAACGGCAGCTTTACCTTTAGCAATACCTTCTTCTTCGAAGACTTTAACAACGCCGACAGCCCACTCAACATCAGCAGGATCTGGAGCATACATACGGTTAGAAGGTTCGATTTGGCTTGGATGAATAATCATACGACCTTCATAACCCATTTGTTTGCCATCAGCTACGTTTTTCTCGAAAGCAGGGATATCTTGGAACGCTACGAAAGGAGCATCAATTGCAACGATACCTGCTGTACGAGCAGCAACAGCCATCTTTGCACGAGCATATTGTTGTTCTACCGCTTCAGAGGTCAATTTGACTCTCATGTCACGGCAATAGTCAACAGCACCAAAGATAGCATTAACGTTACGTTTGCTGGCTAAGCAGCATTCGCCTGCATTTTGGATTCCTTTAGCGGTTTCAAGAAGCATTGAAATCTTGACAGAACCAACTTCTAAACCACGACGACGCTCGAGTTCTTCGAGTTTCCAGTCCAGACGTTGTACATCGGCAGCACAACCTGTTTTTGCCAGGGTAACTCCATCAAGACCTTCCCAAACGATTGCTTCGAGGTCATCATTGGTGAGTTCGGTTTCCCAGTTATTGATACGGACAAATACTAAAGATCCATTTTGTCCGACATACTTGAGATTTTCTGCAACAACTTTTCTTGCTGTTTCTTTCTCAGCTGGTGGTACGGAATCTTCCAGGTCGAGAGTGATGATGTCAGCTGGGAATGATGGACCTTTCTCCACCATTTTAGGGTTATTACCCGGGATATAGAGAATAGAGCGCATTACAGCCATTGTGGTACGCCTCCTTCGTTTTATTAGCCTTTTTCCTAGGCCTTAACTTTGGTGTAAATATTCGTATTGTACCAAAGTTATTATACACCCGAACAGTTTTAATTAATCTAACCTTGAACGATTAGTCTTTAATTTTTTCTTTCAGGATCTTAGGAATGTCGGTAGGAACTTGAGCTACGAAGCCACCAGCTTTGGTGATAGCTTCCATTTTGCTCTTAGCAGATCCACGTCCACGCTCAACGATGTTGGAAGCATGGGAGAAACGTTGACCTTCGGGAGCCCAAGCACCAGCAACGTAGATAACGAAAGGCTTGGTGAATTTGCCAGCTGCGATAACTTCAGCACATTCTTCTTCTTGAGATCCACCGATTTCAGCGTAAACAGCAACACCTTTGGTTTCTGGGTCAGCTTCGAACAATGGGAGAAGATCTGCCATGGAAGTTCCGAGTACTGGCTCAGTTCCGGTGTGAACAACAGTACTGACACCGAAGCCACCTTCTCTTAATACCCAAGGAATCGTACCGGATTGTCCACCACTGCGGGAGAATACACCGATATTTCCTCTTTGGAAGAACTTGTTGGCCCATTCTTTGTTTCCGCCGAGCCAGCCGACAACAGCTTCACCAGGGGTGAGAATTCCGATGGAGCCAGGTCCGATGAGCCTTGTTCCTCTCATCTTGCAGTAAGCAACCATTTCCAT
>CAYZDF010000131.1:0-4589 GCA_964477085.1 uncultured Gracilibacteraceae bacterium
CCCGGAATAGCGCATGGCAACCGCCGGAGCCGTTGATGTTACAATCACTCCCCATATGGCCCCGCGCCAGCCTTTTTAAGCATCTTGCCGCCGCAAGACACGGCGGCAAGATGTTGTTTCACCGTAGGATCAGGTTGCTTTGGACCATGGGGGGACCCGTCCCCCTGGTCAGGTCAGCTTGATTAACTTTTACTCACTAACAATTCTCGAAGGCATTTTGTAAAATGCTTTAGAGATATGGGTATTGTCTCAACTATCACTTGAGAGTACTCATAAAACTCAAGGATCTCCAAATCATCTATAGGCCGGACTCCGGTATCTAATAAGACAATCCGGTCATAGATGCCAAAATTTTGTCTCGCATCAATGGTGTCCCACCCTAGACCCACGCGAAAAATCGCTTCATAGTGTTCCAGCCAGCCGGGGGTCAGATAGAAATCCTTGCTATTCTGACTCAGTTGGTCTAGAAAATCTTTTCCTGCTATAACCTGTATGCAATCTTTGCCATGAGGAAGAGAACAGCCCTGAGTACGGCACATTTCTTGTAATTCAGGGAGGCAGTTAGCGCCATAGAGCACTATGTCTACCGATTCCTGAATAAAACACCTATTTAACTCCTGTTCTAATTCCTTCAAGTCGACATGAAGGGCGGGTGCCAGAAATACGGGTTCAAAACCGGCAAACAATGCCTGATTTTCTGTCATGACTTGTTTCAATTCCCGCTCATAAATACCGCAAGTTATCAATTTCAATGTGCCCACCCTTTTTTACAGACCTGCTCTACTAACAATAATATCTGCCACCTGTTCCGCACTGGTAAAGGGAAAATCTTCTGCTTTAAGAAGCTTACCTGCTTCACCAGCCGTTACTTTTAAGTCCCCAGCCTGACAGGTGGTATCGGCACCTTGAGGAAAAGCTTGGATTAGCATTTCCGGTGTAGCAATCGGAAAAGTAGCCCCGGATAAGGCGCCAATAATTTGTTTTTTAATTGTTTCTGCAACATTCATTTTTTTCACCTCCTTGCAGCTATCTTATCAGTTGTTAAAATAAATCTCAGTAAAGCACTTTACAAAAAGTTGCTATTTCTTTAAATTCGTTGACTTAGCATGAGGTATTGGTATAATTTTTATGAGGGGGTGCAAAAATGATCCATAAACTTGTTTGCATGAAAGATTTAAGCCTGTTTTCTCCTTTAAATAAAGAAGAAAAACTAAAAATTAGTGAGTTGGCCATCAAAAAAGTTTACAAGCAGGGAGAAGTACTATTCCATGAAGGCGACCCAAATGACAAAATAATACTGGTAAAGTCAGGTAAAATAAAGCTATATAAACTTTCTGCGCAAGGTAAGGAATTAATTCTAGACATCTTGCAACCTGATGATGTAATTGGAGAGAGTAGTATTTTTGAGGACCAAGTTCATACCTTTTGTGCTAAGGCGTTGGAACAATCATTTGTTTGTGCTTGTGCTAGAAATGATTTTAAGAAATTGATACTAGATCATCCGCTTATTGCTATGAAAATCATTCAAGGATTGGTAGAAAGACTTTCAAGCTTTACTGAGCAAGTTGCTACATTCGCATTTGAAGATGTGCAGGGGAGAATCGTCAAGACTTTATATAAGTTGGGACAAAACTATGGGGTTGCTACTGAAAAAGGGCTTAAAGTTAATTTGCATCTTACTCATCAAGATATTGCTTCTTTGGTCAATGCCTCTCGGGTAATGGTTACTAATACTTTAAATAAAATGAAACAAGAGGGTTTAGTGGATATTGAGAATAAATTTTTTTATCTGTCTCCCTATTTGACAGATAACTTAAACGGTGACTAACCATCCTCATAGAAGTTTTACCTTCTGTGATTCTTATCGAACCGCCCCTATTCTGAACATGCTTTTGGCGTCTTTGTACGATTTTTGAGGAGGAACTCGTCCGACTTAAATGTGGCACTTCAATTTCTGATATGAAGGATAATTTTCTCTTGCAGTAAAAATTTATAAATTAGATCATTAAAGAGAGGATGCAGATTTTACTCTATATTATCTTTTTATATACAAATTAAGGGAAATAAAATGCCATTTTGCTTTATCGACCCACATAAAGCAAAATGGCATTTTTGCGTGGAACAAGGAAATTAAACTGTAAAAAATAATTGCCTTGCATTAAAAAGGATGCGTGGACAAAGCGAGTAGCTTTAAAGCAGTAATTAAAAATTCTCCAATAGATTGTGGTTCCAAGGTGCGCCGCAAAAAAGTTTAAAAATTTTTCTTTAAACTGCCCATACTTTCGGCTGAAAAATCTCACGGTTTATGAAGGACATTCTTTTCCCCTTCGTTGGTCATTGACAACTAAATACGGATAAACCGGATACGTTCGGTGCATGTGCCGGAAGGAACAGCCGGGCGGCAGGTACGCCATGACCTCCCCAACCTGGGAGAGAGCGACAAATACCTGTGCCGCAGGCAGGCCGTGGCGGGCCTGTTGGCGACAACCTCATGCACCGCATAATGATACTTCCGTCTGGCTAACGTCAAGTCAAGGGACGGCCCGCCATCAGCATGGGGGGAGGTGAAATTCCTATGAGGACGGCCACGCCGCCGTCCGTCCGGTACATCTTCAAGCAAGATAAGACCGCAACAGAGTGCCAGCCGCGCCTACATCCTGTCGTGTGATTTACGGCGAATACGGCCCTGACCTAAACGGCGCGGCTGGTTCCTATTGCCTCAACAAACAATGCTGGGAGGTGCTTGGATGAGCATTGCACTGTCTAAAAAAGACGCTTATGTTGTTATGTTCAAGGAGTATCCCGACGTTGTGACCGCAGAGCAAATGGGCGAAATGCTGGGGATCAGCAGCAAGACCGCCTATCGCCTTTTAAAAACAAACAAGATTGAGCATTTCAAGGTGGGGCGGACTTATAAAATTCCCAAACTCCACATTCTTGCTTACCTCAATGTGATCAAACGCAGCTAATCGGCAACATTGCCACAATTTCATCCCGCCTATATACTGGGATTGTCAACGGCGGGTGAATATCGGCTGCTACGCAATAAGGAGGTAAAACAATGGTAGCAGGACACCTGCGGGAGCAGAACGGGTACTATCAAATGATTTTAAGCTATAAGGATGTGAGCGGTAAACGTAGAACAAAGTCCATCAGCACAGGATTGACTGTCAAGGGAAACAAAAAAAGAGCCGAAGCCTTGCTTTTAGAAACTCGTAAGAGCTTTGACCCCGGCATTTCGGCAGACATAGCAAGCTCAAAGGATATTCTCTTTGACGATTTTTTGCTCGGCTGGCTGGAAATGATGAAAAACAGTATTGAACTTACAACCTATGCGTCTTACGCAATGGTAATTAAGAACCGGATTGCCCCTTATTTTAAGGACAAGGAAATCAAGCTGATAGACCTGACCCCGAAGGATATTCAGGACTACTACCAATACGGCCTGAATATCGAGAAGGTAAGCGCCAACACTGTGATTCATCGTCACGCCAATATCCGTAAGGCGCTGCAATACGCTTTCAAAACAGGGCTGATTGATTCTAATCCGGCTGACCGGGTGGAGCGCCCTCGCAAAGGGAAATATACAGCATCCACCTACAACGATAAGGAACTGGAAACCCTGTTCGCCATCGTCCGGGGCAAAAAAATTGAACTGGCTGTTATCCTGGGCGCATTTTACGGATTACGCAGGAGTGAAATTGTTGGGCTGAAATGGGATGCCATTGATTTTGAGCGGAAAACGCTGACCATCAAGCATATTGTAACCGAAGCAACGCTGGACGGAAAACTTACGGTAATTGAAAAAGACCGCACGAAAACAAAGTCCAGCTATCGCAGCTTGCCTTTGGTAGCGCCCTTTGAAGAACTGCTCCACGAACTGAAAGCTGCACAGGAGCTAAACCGAAAGGTATGCGGCAAAGCCTACGTTAAGGACTATCTGGATTATCTCTATGTGGACGAACTGGGTGAACGGATTAAGCCGGGATACATTACACAAAATTTTGCAATCACATTGAAAAATCACGGCCTCAAAAAAATCCGTTTTCACGACCTTCGCCACAGTTGCGCCAGTTTGCTATATGCCAATGGGGTGAGCCTGAAAGAGATTCAGGAATGGCTGGGACACAGCAATATATCCACCACATCGAACATTTACACACACCTGGATTTCAGCTCAAAGATTTCGTCGGCCAACGCCATTTTGAGCGTGTATCCCAGTAAATCTGAATGTGATAGCAAAGGGCTGGAAAATAAAAAAAGCCCCGAAGGTTTCGCCTCGGAGCATCGTCATTAGTTGGTGCCGAAGACCGGACTCGAACCGGTACGATCGTTAGATCGAGGGATTTTAAGTCCCTTGTGTCTGCCAAATTCCACCACTTCGGCGCATTCGGTTTTGATTTTCCACTCCACAAACCACTTCGGAAATTGGAGGGATATTAAGGAGGGATATTCAAACCAAAACAATTATTCGGTTGTCAAGAACCCTGTACTTATCAAGGTTTTGCGTGTGGAGAGGCTGAAGCACGAAGCAGATTTTAAGTCCCTTGCGTCTGCCTGTTCCGCCACTCCGGCGAAATTTGGAGGCG
>CAYZDF010000132.1:0-4565 GCA_964477085.1 uncultured Gracilibacteraceae bacterium
TTCCGAATCCGGGAAAATCGTGCCGGTCATACGTCAAAAAACAAACACGATAACCTTTGAATATCAAGAGAAAGAAAAAAGGTGGCAGGGTTTTTCCGTGTCAGGTGGCAGCGTTAAACAGCGGTGCGGAAAACTTGGTATTATTCTGTTTCTACCAACAATAATACTACCATCTGGAAGAGCTAATGATGGAGGATATTCATTGAACACATCTTCTATTCTTTTGTCAACTATGGTGTCATCCCTTCTCTCGGCAAAAACTGTAACATTATTTGCACCGTCAATTGACCATAACCTGTCCCTATTTAAGTCAAACGAAAAATTAAAACTTAAATCATCCAGTTGAAGTGTCCCAAGTAATCTCGAGTTATTTTCTTGAATTGAAACGCCATTTAGTATCGGGGTGAAGTTTCTTATTGGTTCATGATTAGGAATGCTAATCGTAACACTGTATGCTCTAAAGAAAAGAGCATCTGGTATAATTGCCACAGGAACTTCTTCAATAGTTGTAGCTAGTTCTGTTGTTGCTAAAAATGACAACCCAGGTAGGTTTGCAATTATAGGTCCGTCAACAATAAGTGTACACAATTGATCACACCATTCTTTAAACTCACTAGCAGTGCCTCTTTTCATTGCCCAAACGCGACCTTTTCGTGTGGCTATTCCCCATGTATTTTCTTCATCAAGTCTTAGAACTGCATGACCTGTTCCAAAAATTCTCCCTTCACTTGATCTAATTGCTGCTTGTACTGATGAGCCAATAAGTGTTTTATACGATGGGTGGGATGATCCAGTTAATGCAGAATTTTTCATTCCGACCATTAAATAGTCACTTTGCGAAAACTGAGATAAGGTCTTAAATAATCTACCATGTGTTATTGACGGCAATTCAATATTTATTATACTTTCCTTAAAAGAGTCCAATGCAAGTTCGCTAGTAGTGAGCTCAAAAAGAAGGTTGTGTTCAGAGGCATGATATAAAATGTGAACATCTAGTAAGTCTTCGATGTATATTTCTCTTGAGGCCCAGTCTATTGGCTTGTTATGAGCAGTTACTATGATCAAAGGGGATTCATCATCAGCTTGCTCGTAGTGTATAATTTCGAAGTTACTAGATTTACATGATATTTGATCTTGGAAATTGAAATTAGATGGTGTTGAATATACTAATGCACTAAAGTATACATTCAATTCAGGCATTTGAAAGTCTTCTTCTTTAGCTTGAGAAGACCTGTAATGTCTGGCCAACTGCATTTGTTCATCTACAATCTGAGGAATTAAAAGCCTCCACGAAGAGTCAGATTTGTACAACCTTCTTACTTCACCGCGTACAGAATCTGTATTAGCTATTAGTTTCGCAGGCCCTTCTTGATCAAGTGGTGTACGAGAAATTCTTCCGAGAAACTGAATTGTATATGGTATTGATCTAGGAGTTGCGTGAAGCACTGCCACTTTTAAATTAGGTATGTCCAATCCTTCACTAGCAATTCCAACACAAACCAAGCCGTCCAATTCCCCATTATTAACCTTTTCAATTAGACTTTCATTAACAGACGAAGACCTTTTTGAATGAATTACGTCAACATTAAAGCCATTTTTATTATATAAAGTTGCAAGGTTTTGTGCGTCCCCTATCCGATCGATTCTAATTAATATCGAGCATGTAGGGTTTGTGAGTCTTTCCTCATCAAATACTGCCCTAGCAGTTTCCAATAAAGCTTCGTTTGAATCAGGAGCATGATTTCCAATACTCTCACCGCGAAACTCAATTGGTCTTAAGATTTCCTTTTCTAGCGCTTGTTCTAGTGAGTAATGATATATGAGTTTTGCACGCATCCTTTTCCTGTCTCTTCTGAAAGGTGTGGCAGTAAAGAATACTTTGATTTGTGTCCTGTAGAAGCTGTTTATTGACTGCCAAGTTGGAGCTGGTTCATGATGAGCTTCATCTACAAAGACTGCGTCTAACAGTAAGCATTCGGTGAACCCCGTATTGTTTTATACGGTTTAGGTACTTTTCTATGAGAGTTTCTCCTAAATGTTCAGATAACTTTGAGAGGTTTAAGAGATCGGATCAGACACTTTCTGGGCCTCCCCGGTAAAATTGTGTGGAAGCAAATCAGCCAGGTCCATGCTGTAGTCGTGGTCGTAATTATGGACGTTGTTCAGAAAATAAACCAGCCAGTCCCTGAAGTTAACGTTGTGTGCCTTGCAGCATCCCATCATGGAAAAAATAATGGCTGCATTTCCGGCAGCTTCATGATTCCCGCAGAAAAGCCAATTCTTTCTGCCCAGGGCAATGGGCCTGATTTGATGCTCCGCATGATTATTGTCAATATTCAGCCGGCCATCCAAATGATACCTGGTTAATTTATGGAAGTGATTGTACGTATATTTCAGCGCCTTACCTATGCGGCCCTTGGGCAGAACTTTAGGCAGTTCCCTGACTACCCACTTTTCAAAGGCAACCATTATAGGATAGGACAACCGGGTGCGCAACAGGGAACGCTCTTCAAAAGAAAGCCCTTCCTGGTCAGCACGTCTTTCCACATCATAAAGCAGCCCGATTTGCTCCAGGGCATACGTAGCCCTGGCTTTATCCTCTTTCAGACTATCTTCATAATGCCTCCGGCAATGTGCCCAGCACCCAATGGGCAAAACCCCTTTTTTGTTCTCGTAGATGTCATAAACCGCATATCCGTCACTCTGGATTACCCCCTGGTAATCCTTAAACAGATGAAGCGCTACCTTTTGTGCCCGGGAACCTTGATCGTAATGAAAGAAAACCAGCTCTGACATCACCGCCCGGATCATCCAGATATAGCCCTGGACTGTTTTATGTTTTTCATTGTTGATAATCGGAATCGTAGTCTCATCGCTTTGGATATAATCCGATCCCAAAACCAGTTCCTTAAGCCTGTAATAGGTCGGTCTCATCAGATCGGCCACTTCCTGGAACCATCCGTTAATGGTGGCCGGTGCTATAGATATGCCCTGCTGGCGAAACATCTGAATCTGACGATAAAAAGGAAGATGGTTCACGTACTTGTCGATGATGATATCGGCCAAAAGGGTAGCTCCCGCATAACTTTTAGGAATGGGAAGAGCCGGCATGGGAGCTGTTACAACCTGTTTTTCCACTATCATCTCTTTGTTGCGCAGTACATACTTGTGACGGATAAACCGGGTCACAAAGTAAACAGGCGGAGTGCGTTCCAGCACCTCTGTGATTTCAGGTTCTATTTCGGTCCAGTTTTCGTTGTCAATATTCGGAGGGTGGATATGGACATCCTTTCTGGGCAGATCAAGGGGCAAAGCTTTGCGAACCGGTTGATCTTTTTTCTTCTCGACAACACGGATAGTTTTGTATGCCTTAATTTCCTCCATGGCGCTGGTAGCCAGTTCTGCCTCCTGAGGAAGCAGTTCCAGTCCATCAAAATCAAGGGTTCTTTGCAGAGGGTCCGGATTGATGAAACGTTCACTGGATTTACCCCAGATCCTTCGCTTAAGCATCTCATTCTCTTGTTCAAGCTTGAGTATAATCTGTTCTTTCTCCTCCAGAAGTTTTTGGAAGTTGCTCCTTTCGGTTTCGAAGTTTTCATAACCGCTGAGCTGACTGTTTAGCCTGGACATCTCCCGGTAAATCCGGTCCCGGTCCTCCAAAATTTGTTGCACAAAAAGCTCTTCTTCAGCGGTCATTTTATTTTGTTTTATACGTCTCGAAGATACTAAATATCAACGAAATGAACAAACAAAATATACACTATATTACGCTATTTTACAGGTATTTTCCATCTTTTTTTGGTTGCCTTCTGGCCGGCAGAAACTCCCTGTACCATCATCACCAGGTCCTGCCAGCTGGTTTGAAAAGAGTGACTGTTTCCATCAAAAACCGGCAGCCTGAAACTGCCTGCTTCGAGCTTCATATGATAGATTACCAGTCCACCGCATTCCATGTGCAGGATTTTCATGCTGGTACAGGTGCGGTTTATAAAAATGAAAACATCACCGTCCTGGACATTCCGTCCCATTTGGTTGGTCACCATCCCGCTGAGGGTGTAAAAACTTCGGCGCATATCTGTTGGATGAGCATACAGGTAATACTTCATCGAGGAGGTAAGGCTGAACATACTACAGATGGGTTAAAACCATCAGAGACCGCAGCAACTCTGAATCCAGTGAACCGTTCAGCTTTATACAGACCCCGTTTGGAAGCAAAATCTCGCAGGAAATCTCTCTGGCAGCAACACCCTGAAAGGAACCAGTATCCGGTTTGCCTGGCATGGGAGCTGGAACTTGCCGAACTTGTTTGTTATGATCAAACAACAGGGGGACAAAACCACGTTTAGGGGGCAAGTGGTCTTTCAGCTTGTTTTTCCAATAAAAGAACTTCGCCTCGTTCATCTGCTGGTTGATGCAAAAATCTCTGATCGTTAATCCGGATGCCAAATAATCGTCATAGATCGCCCGGAATTCTTTCTCATTTAACATGTCGCTCGTTTTTGATCCAAAAACAAACGTAGCAGCCAAAAATTAAAAATTAAATACGGGGTTCACCGAATGCTTAC
>CAYZDF010000133.1:0-2890 GCA_964477085.1 uncultured Gracilibacteraceae bacterium
TCATGCGGGGTCATATCCCGCTCCTCTAATTTCTCCAAGATAGGCGCAAAGAGAGCAATGACACTATCGGAGAAAGAATTAACTTTGCTTGGTATTTTCATTGAACAAATCACACCTTTTCACTAAATATCCAACAATGATCTCACAGGCATCTCTATGTCTCTGTCCAACTTGTGAAAATAGTTTTTCAACTAAGAGATCTGCTATGTATTCCTGTGGATCGATGATATCTGATTTTTGCTGTATTCCACTTTCGAGCAGCTTATAAGCGGATTTCATTAACTCCCCAAACATATTCGTGTCAAATCCAATTTCCTGTTCAAGACGGGAACAAGTGTTTTTTACAGTTTTATATAAGCGAGCCATACTCGCATTAATCTTGTCCTTCAGGAAAGGTTCGTGAATCTTACGATCAATCTCAACCAAATCTTTGATATCTGTTGGTTCCAGTCCTTGCGCGTTCTTTGTCTTATGAACTTCTCGCAGAACGGTCTCTATTTCATCCTGAAACTTAATGCCGGATATTCTGTCAAGAAATGCCTGAATATCCGCGCAACGGTGTTTTTTTTCAAGCAACTCTGCTATTTCATCAGATGACATCGCCGGAACAAGAGGAGCACATTCGTTTGTACATAATGCTACCGCATTTTCATAGCTGTCCGCTTCATCTGGTGACTGCTTCAAATAGACAATTTCACAGTTTTTAACCGGAATCTTCCCTCGCTTGGGAATTCCAAGATAACCACCGCAATATAAACACTTACCATTAGCTTCTGACAGCAGAGTAACAAGCAGGGAATCGTCCTGTTTTGATGGCTGAGGTAATTGCTTGATTTTGTCTATCAAATACTCTGCGACACCTTCGGCGAATTCTGTATCGGTCTTTCCGTTTCTATAATCATAAGTGCAGATCCGATCTGACACATTATCCTCAAGGAGCGTTATTTCTTCAATCCGAGATGTGAAGGAAAGAACATACTCTTGTGTAACAGACCGAATCGTCTTTTTGCCGCTTCGGTTCGTAGTGTTTGTGACAACATATAAAAAGACTCCGGCCAAAAACGAATGAAAACAGAATTCGGTTTGGGATACCAATTCTTTTTTTGTTATGCCATTGACCAGTTCGACTTTCGTATCATCGTAAATACCATGTATTTTCTTCCCATCTTTTTCAGGAAAATCATTACCAATCATGTCTTTAAGCGCCAGGATTATCTGCTTGGATAAATTACTGTCCAACAGATTGATGACATTGTTCTTAAAGTAGCTGGCTACTTCTTGTGGAACGGCGTTGCGGGCTGGCCCAGTAATATCTTTTGAGAGGTTTTGTTCACACCGCAGTAATTTTGATGTGGCATCTTCTCTGACACGATCTGCATTTTCCTGCCCTGAAAATGTAAACTCATAATTGGGGGCAACAGAATGAAGAAGTGCTTCGCACAACTGCTTATTATCAATATTAACTGCCTTGCACGGAACAAGAATCGCTAAATATGAGCCAAAACATAACCTCATGCCGAAACCCTCCATTCAAACTGAACTGTATCCTATTTATTTTCTTCATCAATGTAATCGACGATATCCCCAATATTACACCTGAGAGCCTTACATATGCGCGCCAAAACGTCCATGCTGACCGGCAGTTCTTTGCCTAACTTTGCCATAGTAGTTGTAGTTAAGCCCGTCATAGCCATCAAATCTTTTTTCATCATTTTTCTATCTATCAGTATTTTCCATAGCTTGTTGTAGCTGAACGCCATAATATCTCCTCCAAAGAGCTTTGCCCTCAAATAGCCTATTTGGAATATTTTATCACGTTTTGAGACTGATATCAAGGTTAACTTGATTAACGCTGATATTGGCTTTACATATTTAGACTTCATGCATGAACTTGGTACAATATTAAAAATTCGCTACTCACACTCTACCGGAAAGCTATTCCCACACCTCCAAGCTTGTCCCATAAATTAGTATGCTGTTATTGCGTAAGGCGATAACAGCTTTTGCTTTATATGCCTGAACACTCACAAATCAGTCGAGGGGAGGGAAGTATTTCTATGACCGAAGTAAGAAACCTGAATAAAAAACGCATCGGCGATATGAGCAGCGATCAACGTCTGTTTGAAATTCAGATAAAAGATTGCGTTACTCGCATCACCGTAAATACCGATGGCACGTTGAACATAACGCATGATCGTGTAAAACCTGTAGCATAACCGTACCTCAGTAATAAAAATGAAATCCGCCAGAACGCAAGACGGCAGTGCGGAACTTCCTGCAAAGGAGGTTCTCCTGCCGTCTTGTTTCGTTTATGCGGATTCGATGGCTCCGGCGGATTTCAAAAATTTGAAATTCAAAGGAGCAGATTTTATGAAAAGCATCAAAAGAGACACTCAGCATCAGAGGGAGATCAAGAAAAAATACCAAATCAAGGTGCAGGGTCAGCTTGTGCCGGTCAGCGAAGAAGTCTATGTTACCTATCACCGCATGAAGCGCCGTGAAACCTATCTGGAGGAAAGGGATACGGCACACGGCGTCTTTTATTACAGCACCATGGATACGACAGAAACCACAGGCGAGGATGGGATTCCGGACCTTGTCTCTCCCCGTGTGGAGGATATGGTCGTGGACAAGCTCATAGCGGAAAAGCTCCACCGATGCCTCGCACAGCTTTCTAAGGAGGAGCAGGCTTTAATCTTTGCCCTGTACTTTCAGGGAAAATCTCAGTCGGAATTGGAACGGGAAACCGGTATCAAGCAACAAACTATCAGCTACCGTGAACGACAGATTCGGCTGAAGCTCAAAAAAATGATAGAAAAGTAAAAATATTTTTTGTAGACCCCCTCACGAAATCGGCTTAGTAGTGAGGGGGTTTTTCTATTCACCCTCA
>CAYZDF010000133.1:2990-4518 GCA_964477085.1 uncultured Gracilibacteraceae bacterium
CCTATCAAAGACGGCCAAATAAGGTGCAAAGCGGTACCCATCCGTCCGAAAAGCAGGCTGTGGCAGCCTGTTTTGCAATGACCCCGTCAGCCCATATTGATACTTCTGTCCAGTCACAGCCCCCACAAGACCTGGGGACCACGCAATGAGGGCAGCCAGCGGAGATCCCGGTGGAGGTGAGATTCCTATGATGCGGTGAAGCCAGCCGCAGTTCAGGCCGTCGCCTTTTGAGCTCTTATAAACCAGAGCTCTGCGTGCTTGGGGAGTAGTGTCGAATTAAGCACAGCGAGAAGAATCTTAATGTTAGAAGCAATGGAGATCGCCCTGCCTGTAAAGGCTCTCACAACAAAGCAGATCATACAGGGCGGTCTCTATTTTTGTGCCATTAAGAATACCGGCATAGGAAAAGAGGTGTGTATTTGAAACAGTTCCATAATACCATTTTACGAGGCGACATCTACTACGCAGATTTAAATCCAACGGTCGGCTCGGAACAAGGCGGTGTAAGGCCCCTTATCATTCTGCAAAATAACGTTGGAAACCGTTACAGTCCCACCGTGATTGCCGCCGCCATTACAGCGAAGCCGAAAAAGCCGCTCCCCACCCATGCAAGCATCGGTCATGCCTGCGGCCGCCTGAAGGAGTCCTTTGTGCTTCTGGAGCAGATACGCACCATAGACCGCAGCAGGCTTCGGGAATATGTCGGAAGGCTGGATGAACAGGAAATGAAAAAAATTGACGAGGCGCTGGCAATCAGCGTCGGACTGGCTCCGACGCCTATTTTATCAGGGAGGGAAACACCATGACAAACGCACAGGTATCCGATAATCTGATGTACGCTGCCGCCCTGCAGCAGCTCACACGTCTTGCGGCCGCCAAGAACATGACAGATCAGGAAATTGAAAGGATTAAAAAAGACTTGGAACGCAGGCTGCGACCCACCATCATCGCACTATGCTGAGTCGCGGAATTGTTTTCTGAATATTATCAACGATTCGGTAGCTATCTACCGGGAGGTGTGGTAGTGTATGTCGTTGAAAGGAGGGAAAAAAGATGTATCAACCCAATTCAACATCGGCGGAAGCGCCTAAAATCACATTGATACAGGCGCGAAAGCCGGAAACTGCGAAGCTCCGTGTGGCGGCATATGCCCGTGTGAGCAGTGACTCGGAGGATCAGCAGAACTCCTACATCGCACAGGTGGATTATTACACCCGGCATATCGCCGCACAGGAGAGCTGGGAACTGGCGGACATTTATGCTGACGAGGGCATCTCCGGCCTTGTGGCAAGCAAGCGGGATGAATTCAACCGGATGATTCAGGATTGCCGGGACGGAAAGATCGACCGCGTCCTCGTCAAATCCATCTCCCGCTTCGCGAGAAACACCAAGGAATATATCCAGTATGTGCGGGAGCTTTTACGGCTGGGCATCTCCATCCACTTTGAAAAGGAGAACATCGACACCGGCAAAATGACGTCGGAGCAGATTGCCACCATCTACGGCGCTTTTTCACAGATGGAGTCAC
>CAYZDF010000134.1:0-2500 GCA_964477085.1 uncultured Gracilibacteraceae bacterium
GCATTAGTAAGTGTTCCGATTCCCGATGCAAGAATATCTAAAAGTTCTTCAAATTCGGTCGGATTCTTTATATTGTGTCTTTGCTTCAGATCAGAAAGGTATATTTTTTCTCCGACTCCCTTAAGATAAGAAATCTTTCTCTCATCGCTCGACATAAGCGCAACAATGGGAAGACCTCCAAATCTCATATACTCATCAAGACGATCACGCCTGTCTCCACCAAGCTCCTCGTAATATTCTTTGAAAGTTAAGGGATAAACTCGGATTTCATCACTCCTTCCTCTGAATTCGGTAATAATATCACTCGAAAGAAATTTTGAATTACTCCCTGTCACATAGGTATCAGCATTTTTTATATGCAACATACTATTGAGAACGTCTTCAAAACCATTGACATACTGTATTTCATCAAGAAGAATAAAGTACTTACCATCATTGACCATTCTGCTTCTAATAAACGAATATAGTGCCGTTTTTTCCCGTAAAGAAGCATTTTCCATATCATCGAGCGCAATCTTTATAATATGGTCTTCTGGTATTCCGCTTTCTCTTAGATAACGGTCAAAGATGTTAAAAAGAAGATAGGACTTCCCTGCTCGTCTTATACCGGTGACAACCTTTATTAAAGGGCTTTCCATACTTGTAATCAATTGCTGTAAATATCGCTCACGTTTAAATTCCATTTTTGAATCCTCCGAAAGTTTTTTGCGCATAAACGCAATTTTCTCACATATATACTATAACCGGTGCTTATCAGAATGTCAATAATGCAACATACTATTTTCGCGTAAAAGCGCAAAAATCTTTTGCAAGCATTGTCAAGAGTATTATTTCAATAATTCATCTTTTATCATCTCTATCAATCAGGACATAGCGAAAAAATCAGAATTTCCATTCTTTATTGTAATGAAATACCGCATATGTTAATATATGTTATAAGATTCAAAATTTTGCATATAAAGGTAATAGCAATGTCTAGAAATAACTGTTTGAATATCTTGAAATGTATTGCCTGCATCGGTGTTGTATTTATCCATATTGCATTCCCAGGCATCTTTGGTAGAGTTATTCAGGTATTTGCTGCTTTTGCTGTACCCCTGTTTCTTATGATTGCGGGTTACTATTCATATGGATGTGATAAAGAGAAGATAAAGAAGCGGTTTATAAAGATTATAAAAATATTGTTGCTCGCAATATTGTTATACTTCACATATAGTGTTGTTAAAGGGATATATAACCACAGCTTAAGTACATGGCTAATAGACAACTTCACCTGGATGTCTCCTATAAGGTTCTTCGTTTTTTGTACCATCGATTGGGCAATACCGTTATGGTATCTGATCGCTATGGCGGAAATATATTTTGTTTGGATATTTATCGTCAAATACAAATGGCAGCACAAGGCAACCAAATTCACCTGGATATTCTTTTTATTAAGTCTGGTGTTAACAATAATTGTTGAATCAATGGATTAAAACTGGTCCTATCAGATAAATTTTTTACTTCGGGCTCTGCCTTGGTTTATGTTCGGATATTTAGTGAAAGAGAAATATGAAGTTAAACTTGATAAGGTAAATAACCTTACTTTATTTGGTGTTGCTATTTTAGGCTGGTGTATTGCTTTGTCTGCAATATTATTAAAATGTAAAATAGAATATCAATATCTTGGTATACTAATAGCTTCTCCTGCCCTATTCTTAATAGGAGTCAAAAATCCTGATGTAAAGATATCTAAAACAGTTGAGTATATTGGTGATAAGCTATCTCTGTTCATATATATATTACATCCATTGGTATCAACAGCAGTAAGTTTTACTGTTATGTTGATTGGTATAAACAAAGAAGGAATATATTCATATTTGCACCCCATATTAACTCTAATTGCATCAATAATTGTTGCAACAGTATTTGAGTTGATTTTTAGGAACAAAAAACTTAGTAAAATTATATATTAAATGAAATAATCGGAAATAACGAAAGTATATCTTTTCTTCTGTTATTATAGATTATGATCTGTATTAGCATTTCTTAAATCTCTTATACAAAAAAAGCATCTTTAAATGTCTGCTTTTGTGCATGATTCACTAAAAGTTAAATGAATATCCAAATTACTCAAATCGATAAAAGCAATTCTTTAAATTCAGGAAAACCATTTTTTACTGTATCATATACGATATATCCATCCACGATTTCATAATTATGAACAATGATATTCCGCAAACCGCGAATTTGATTCCATGGAATATTTGAATGGTTTGTTTTAAATTCATCAGACAACTTGTTTGTATTCTCGGAAATTTGAATAAAAGTAAACATTATGGCATTCTGTAAGACATCATTACTCTCAAATTCTTGGCAAGAAATACTGTCTAGATGAGAAATAGCAAAATTAATGAACTCCATAATTTTTTTGATATAATACTGGTCATTTTTCACATTATCCATACACCTTCACTCCTGTTTGCAAAATTTCGTTCATAAGCTCGGTATTTTTAGTGGC
>CAYZDF010000135.1:0-4454 GCA_964477085.1 uncultured Gracilibacteraceae bacterium
ATTATTTACCTTTGATATAGTTAAACTATTTAGGCTACATGAAATGTTCTGAGCTTTACAAGCTTCTAATAAGAGATGGTTGGTGTCAAATTTCACAGAAAGGTTCTCATGTTAAGATGAAGCATGATAAAAGCCAGGTATGATTGTATTTCCAAATCATGGCAGTCAGGAAGTTGGAAAAGGTCTTGAGAATAAGATTCTAAGAGATGCAGGCCTAAAATAAATCTTTATCAATACGGGGGTTTTATGAAAGCAATAAAGAAAAAAATATCAATAATCGTTGAAAAGACCAACACAGGTTTCTCTGCCTATAGCACTGAATATCCAATATTTACAACGGGACGGACCATACCTGAACTAATTGATAATGCACTTGAAGCATCAAGCTTATATTTCGAAGAAGAGCATATTGGTGTTAAGCTTGAAAACTTAAAATTTGAAATTGACTTCAAACAATTCTTTCAGTATTATAAGGTGTTAAATTCAAAGTTTTTGGCAGATAAAATTGGAATGAATCCCACTTTGTTATCTCAGTATGTGCAAGGCCATAAAAAACCATCCGACAAACAAACTGAAAAAATACTAAATGGCATTCATCAAATTGGGAGAGAATTATCAGAAATAAACTTGATCTATAGACATTGAATGCTGAAAAGCACTACTTACAACATGGCATTACCACAATAACGGGTTAGGTAAAGGTTTCAAGTTCAATGCCCCGCTTTGTCTTTTTCGGTGATGGAAAGCTTAGCAGCCCGCTATTCCGCTACTGTGGCTATACCCGACCGTTAGCAAACATTTTTTAAAAATGCCTCTAGTTTGGAAATAATTTAAAAAATGTAATAACTTTGTAATTACATTGATAAAAATGTTGCAATGGAAATTTCAATAATCAAAATAGGCAACTCTAAAGGCCTTCGGCTTTCTAAAGAGATTTTGGAAAGATATAAAATCAGAGACAAGGTAGAACTCATCTTTGAAAAGGGCTATATAATCTTAAAGCCAAAAAAGCAACCAAGGCAAGGATGGGAGAAAGCATTCAAGCAGATGCACGAGAATAACGATGACAAGCTATTGTTAGATGATGTATTTGAAGACGAAACATTTGAAGAATGGGAATAAAGCAATATGAGATTGTTTTGGTGAGTCTTGATCCAACGATGGGTAATGAAATTAGCAAGACCAGACCATGCCTTGTAATTTCCCCCAATGAAATGAATAATCACCTGGGGACAGTTGTGGTTGCACCCATGACGACAACTATTAAGCGATATCCAACACGAGTTTCAATTACGCATAACAATAAGAAAGGATCTGCAGCCATCGATCAAATACGAACAATTGATAAACGCCGAATACAAAAAGTCATTGGAAAGATTTCAGATGAAGAGATTATTCAATGTAAGTCAGTTATACAAGAAACATATGTAGATTAAAACGTTTGCTAACAAGCGGTATAACCAATAAGGGATTCAGCGGTATTCGAAGCGATGTATACCGCATTTACTTTTGTAGACCTTGAAAAGAATACCTCCGCAATCCCTTACTGGCCATACCGCCGAACGTTGGCGGTCATTGTAAGTGCGACACCGCAAAATATGACTGCAAAAAGAAATGAAGCAGAATTGGAAACCAAACAGGCGGACGTGTTTTCTTGTTCTTACATACCGACAATTTTAAAAGAGATTATCAAAACCTGATTGACAACAACATTAGAATAGTTAGAGAACCAAGTTTTGAAAACTATGGTACAGTAGCAGTTTTTGAAGATTTATATGGTAACCTTTGGGACCTAATTGAGCTAATAAAATCTGAAGACCAGTTCTATTCGACAGGAATTTTAAAAATAAAAGTGAATATTCCGGAGTAAAGTGTACAATGGATTCCGGGATATAGTGTACAACCGATTCCGGAGTAAAGTGTACAACTTTTCGGGTTTTATTTTTGGGTTAAAAATAAGTTTTTTCTTTATTGACTGGATTAAGACATCTGCCATTCCGGCATAAAGTGTACAACTAGCCTGAAAGTATTGATTGATTTGTGATTTTTGTGCCTCACATCTAATATGCAGGAGGCACAATGGCAAACAAGACAATCAGTATGACAATCGTAAAACGCATTATCCAGCTACGCAGTGAAGGTGTTTCCAAATTGCAGATTGCAAACAAATTAGGTATTCATCGCAAGACCTTAGATGACTATCTTTTAAAGCTCGAGTTAACAGGGAAAAGCACCGGGGAGCTTCTTTCAAACAGCGAGCAAGCCATTGGGAGCCTGATTCATCAAAACTCCTCTCAAAGGGAGCCCGATCAGCGGTATTATGATCTTCAAAAGCGGTTTGCCTATATTACAAAAGAACTAAGCCGCATTGGTGTAACCCGCCTTTTGCTGTGGGAAGAATACAGGCTGGAACATCCCGATGGATATAGTTACACGCAGTTCTGCGAGCATTATTCTCGCTATTGCAAGCGCAACAAAGCCACCATGCATTTTGAGCATACTCCTGGAGAGTATCTTCAGGTTGACTTTGCAGGCAAGCCCCTTCATATTGTTGATCGTGAAAGCGGAGAGATACGAGCCTGCCCTGTTTTAGTCTGTGTTTTACCTTACAGCAATTATCCATACGTTGAGGCCCTGCCAACAAGCAGCCAGGAACATTTATTTGGTGCCCTGAACCGTTGTTTGGAGTATATAGGCGGGGTTCCACGCAATTTGGTCAGCGATAACATGAAGCAATATGTTATAAAAAACCACCGGTATGAGTTTGCCTTTTCAGCGGTTGTTAATCAATGGGCAGCTCATTACAATACCAATTTAGAGGCCACTCGCGTATCCAGACCTAAAGACAAACCCTCGGTAGAGAACAATGTTCATATCTCCTATATGCGGGTGTATGCAAAGCTGCGCAATGAGATATTCCATGATCTTGATTCCTTAAACAAAAGGATCCGGGAGCTTTTGGCAGACCACATACAGACCCCATTCCAAAAATCAAGTCTTAGCCGGGCGCAGAAGTTTACTACCTATGAGCAACCCTGCTTAAAACCGCTACCTGCTGATCCATTTATAATTAAACACACAACAAAGAGCAAGGTACAAATGAACTACCATGTGCTTGTGGGAGAGGACAATCACCGCTATAGCGTTCCTTATCAATATATTGGTCAGCAGACAACAATCATCTATGATGAATACACCGTGGAGGTTTATATTGGGTTTACCCGAATCGCCCTTCACAGGCGCTCTCATAAAGGGGGAGGATACACAACCCTTGATGAGCACATGCCCGAGAAACACCTTCGGTATAAACAAGCCAGGGGATGGGACGCCCGATACTTTCTGAGTATTGCAAAACAAATCGGAGAGTCTGCCGAGGCGGTATTCACCAAAGTATTAGCTTCTCGGGATTTTGTGGAACAAACATATCTTTCCTGCCGGGGCCTGAAGCGACTCTCTGAGATTTACGGACAGCAGCGCTTTGAGGCAGCCTGCCGCAGGGCCTTGCAAGGCTCCCGAGTCACTTATGGCATGATTGAAAACATCTTAAAAAGAAATCTGGATCGCTTGCCGGAAAGCCAGGAAGAAATCTTACTTATCGCGGATCATTCAAATATCCGCGGAGTGGAATCATACAAATAATCAGTCAACTCAACGTAAAACATAACAAACCATGAATATTCAAATTACACTTGATCACCTTACGCAACTCAATCTGGATGGAATGGCCAAGGCTTACCAGGCGTTATTATCCATGCCTGTTCAAAATCAACCCTCTCTGAACCAGTTTATGGCACAACTGGCACAAGCCGAGTTACAAAACAGGGCAGAAAAAAGAACGGCCCTATACCTTAAACAAAGTAAACTCCGGTATGATGCTGTTTTGGAGCAGGTGCACTGTAGCGAGAAACGCAACCTCTTACAAGAAAAACTAATGATGATTGCAGACTGTGGCTTTATTGATCGGGCAGAAAACATACTAATCACTGGTGCAACAGGTTCAGGAAAAAGCTTTCTTGCTTGTGCCATTGGCAGGCAGGCCTGCACTATGGGATATCGGACTTTATACTTTGGGATTAATCGTCTGTTGGAAAAGATATCCTTGTCTAAACTTGACGGAACGTATATCAAATTGCTTAATCAGGCGGAAAAAACCCCACTGATCATTATTGATGACTTTGGCCTACACCCTTTAAATGCTACTACTCGAAGGGCATTGCTGCAAATACTTGAAGACCGGTATGGAATCCGTTCTACCATTATCGCATCTCAGCTTCCCGTGGCTGATTGGTATGAGCACATTGGAGAGTCAACAATATCTGATGCAATAATGGACAGATTGTCAGCAAATGCTCATCGGTTTGAATTGCGTGGAGACTCTTTGAGGAAGAAAAATTAATGATAAATTTACGTCACAAATCAACCCCCGAAAAGTTGTACACTTTACTCCGGAATCA
>CAYZDF010000136.1:0-4340 GCA_964477085.1 uncultured Gracilibacteraceae bacterium
CACTTCCCTGGGACATGAGAGTTTTGGTGCGGGAATCGGGGGTTGAAATGCCCTAGGGCAAATTTTGCCCGATAAGAATTCCTTAGCGTGCGTAAATTTCAATTTGGTGTCGTGACTCAGAAATACGAAGTATTTTTCCAGCAATCTGGTTTAACGCACGGGGTTGCGCTCTATAAGTTTATTCATCAACACCCAGGTACCCCACCCGAAAGCTACCATCAACACAAAGAAAAATGCATAAGATATGCGCCAATCAATACCCTGCGTCATCATACTCCACTCAGACATGCCGCCAATACTGGCAATCAAGTTTAAAGGCAAAAACACGATATTTATTAAAGTAAGATTTTTCAGCAGGACGTTCATGTTGTTGTTTATTATTGTGCCGCGGGCATCCATAAGGCCACTAAGAACATCACTGTATATGGCGGCCTGTCTTGCAGCCTGTGTGTTTTCAAGAATTATGTCATCAAGCATTTCGCTTTGGTTTGGCTGAAAACCAAGTTGAGGCGAAAGAGTTCGCAGTTTTGTTAAAACAGCCCCATTGCCTTCTATGGCATCAACATAGTAAACAAGGCTTTCGGTCAGGTTAAACATCTGTAAAAGATGTTTGTTTTCCATAGAAACAGTGATTTTTTTTTCCAACTCTGTACTGATTTGCTTGATAACTTTCAGATGTTCCACAAAATGGCGTATTGTACGAAGGAGAAACGCCAGCATGACATCTCTAGTATCACTTATATGGCGAAATTCTCGACTAGAAAATGCGAAATCACCGCTAGTACCGACGAATGCAATTTGCTCTTGATGTGTTACCAGGCCAACCACATTAACTTGCAAATCCACGGTTTCTAAAACCTTGGCAGTAGAAGGCATCTTCCATATCAGAAGCAATCTGCCATTGATTAATTCAGCCCTTGGAACCTCATCCTGATCGAGGGCAGAATTAAGATCATAGTCATCCAGACAAAACCGCTCCTGGATAAGAGCCTGTTCGCGATCATCAGGAGAAATGGTAACCATGACTTCGCCTTCATTCTGGGCAGATTGAACAAGTTTATTTTCTATTATTTCGTAATGTTTCATATAGTTTTCTCCTGTTTTCTGTAGCGCTACCTTTTACGCCCATTTCAATTTTTGTAAGATTCGATAAACAATAAAAGCAAATACGATCATCAAAAAAAGAAATATGGGATACGAATATTTCCAATTTTCCGGACCACAAATCATTGACCATTCAGACATGCCGCCGACTCCGGAAAAGAAGGTGAGGGGCATAAAAATCGTCGTTATTACGGTCAGTCTTTTCATTACTTCATTCATCTGCAGTGAAATCATGGAAATCTGGTTGTTTTTTGCTGACAGGTGCAAAGAAAAAAGATTGTTAATAGTTTCTCTACCTTTTTCTATTTCCTCAAAATATCGAGTTAAATTGTCAAAAATATCTTTAAAGTAAAAAATAGCGCTTTTTTCAGTAATTATCGAAGAATCGGCGCGACAGATTTTAGTCAAAACTTCACGCTCATAAAAAAGGCTTTTGCGCAATTCATTCAAATTTTTTCTGATGACAAGAAGTGCTTGAGGTTGGAGTTTTTCTGGTTTTTCATGAACAAGCATTTCCAAGGCCTCTACATCATTCTCAAACTTATCAATAACTGTCATCTTACTGTCAACAATGTAATCCATGAGTGCATACAAAAGGTAATCAGGAGATTTATAGCAATTTAAACCGTTTAAAGCGATTCGTTCTCTGAATTTGTTTACAAGCCCGTCATTTTCATGATCTCTGCCATGTATTGAGATTAAAAAACCCTTGCCAAAAATGAAATTAACCTCTCTAATACATAGCGCGTCATTTTCAAGCAAATATTGATTGAATACAAAAAAGCTATAGTCGGGAAAAACATCCATTTTGGGAATTGTTTGTTGATCAAGGCAGTCTTCTATTGAGAGCGGATGGATGTTTAATTTTGAGATCAGCAAGCTTAAGTCTTTTTCTTCGGGTTTATCAAAATCGATCCAGACAAATTTGCCTTTTTCAATACATTGAAAGGCATCGCCAAGGTTATTTAGGATCTCCATTCGCCCATTCTGGCTAAGATGAAAACAGTTAATCATTTCCCCCCCCCTTTTTTTCATTTCAGATGCCTAGAATTATCTTTGCTGTTGAGAAATACAGTAATAACCCAGTAATATCAACTATAGTTGTAAGAGCTGGGCTTGCGACGATGGCCGGGTCAAGATCAAATTTTGTTGCGGCCAGAGGGAGAACTGCGCCGACAAGGGTTGCGCTGATGACCTGAAAGCTCAGCGCCAAAGCAATGGCGAAGCCAATTCCAGATAATGTGTAACCGGCCGGGATTACCGAGTCCTGCGATAAAAATATCACTTTAGCGAAAGACAAAAAACCAAGAACAATGCTTATTAAAAAAGATATTTTGAATTCTTTCCAAAGGATTTCCCATAAATTCGCGAAAGAAACTTCTTTAACAGCTATTGCTCTTACAATAACTGTTGCAGACTGACTTCCTACATTGCCGCCGGTATCAGCCACCATTGGCATATATAAGGCCAAAATCATGAAATTGCTTAATACTTTTTCAAAAGAATGTATTATAGAACCAGAAACAAGACCCAACGCAGCAAGGGAAACTATCCATGTGGCGCGGTTTTTAAAGTGTTGAAAAGCCGAAGTTTTCAAATACATGCCCACTTCATGGTCACCGGTGATCGCCATAAATTTTTCGATGTCTTCGGTGTGTTCCTGCAAAATTACATCAACGGCATCATCATGGGTAATAATACCAACAAGAGTGTCATTATCGTCTAATATAGGCAAAGCAAGCAGATCAAATTTCTGCATTTTTCTGGCTGCTTCTTCCTGATCGTCGTTTATTCTGGCAAAAACAATTTCCGGGTCCATTATATCTTTAATTATCTCACCTGGAGCGGCCAAAATAAGATCTTTTAAAGAAACAACGCCGAGTAGTTGCCGCAGTTCATTTACGACGAAAGAAACATAAATAGTTTCTTTGTTAGGGGCTTCCAGACGCAATCTGGAAATAGCTTGGGCTGCGGTGTCTTCTATTTTCACTGTTGCATATTCAGAGGTCATAACTGAGCCGGCGGTTCCTTCCTGATGGGAGAATAACCGACGAACTTCTTCACGTTCAGCTTGTGCGATTGCCGGGAGGATTGCTTCGCGCATTTCTCTGGTCATGTCTTTTAACAGATCAACCCGGTCATCTGCCGACATCTCTGTAAGGATTTCTGCGAAATCTTTTCTTGGAATTATTTTTGCGAGAGATACCTGTGTGTCTGGCTCAAAGTAGCTGAAAATATCAACTTTTTCGGAAATGGATAATTTGGCAAGAATCTGCCAAACATCCTGGGGTGTAAGTACTGAAAGAATTTCAGCTACCAGGGGTGCGGGGTTATCATTGCAAAATTCACAAACGGCAGAAAATTGGCCGTCAAGGATAAGCTGCCTGACATCAAATGCAAGCCAATGGTCTTTCATGATTTTTCTCGACTAATACTCATTGGTAGAGGTAGCCAGAAAAATCAGACAGGATCAGCCACCTCTGAGAGATGAAAAATTATGTTTATTGCGACATAAGGGAATACTACCGTCGGGTTCCATTAGTAGCCTCCTGTTTGCCGCCATGCCAAATGGCTGAATTTAGGATGGTAATAGTAGCAGAGAGAGAGTAAAAACACAAGATTTAACAAGCCTATGATTTTTGGAGAGATTGTGCCATTTTATACAGCTTCTTTAAAACCGTTTTGGTGCACGGCTTCAATGTCCAGATGACGCGGCGATTGAGGCAATGAGGCGTGAGAAGTTGGAAAAATGACAATAAATGACAAGCGGTAGAGGCATGGCCGAGACAGATGGGCATTGCGGCGACCTGCGGAAGCCCGAAGGGCTTTCCGGGAGGTGGGCAGGTGCGAGGCGGCGGAGCTGCCGCAGCCCTGACCGCCTCGACAGGACGCGGGGCGTGTGCCTTCCGAGGGAGTAATTGCCTCAAATGAGTGCAATCGGGCTTGTTTAGCGCAAACTGGCGGGAAGCAAAACAGCTGGTGTCTGGGTGTCGAACTCAATCGGAAGGGGTGGCCGGATAATTTCAGAATCGGGTGCTGCCTTGATCGGAGTTGGCATCGTTAGGGCAGAGAGTTGCGCAAATTGCAAAGCAGCCCGCGAGTTTCCGCATGAACTTTGTTATGCGGAAGCCGAGTGAGCGCCCGGCCGTTTACGGCTCGGGATGCGAGGGAGTGCCGGAGGCGAAGGGGCTGGCAGGGTGATGTCCGCCTAATAGGCCTATTAGGCGGCAAGCGGC
>CAYZDF010000137.1:0-4227 GCA_964477085.1 uncultured Gracilibacteraceae bacterium
GGGTTCTGAGGGTTTAAAGTATGATTCTATATCATGCTTGGCTTGTTTAGAAGCTGTTACTAACGGATGATTTTCTTTTTGATTGTCTGGTAGGTCGAATAATGAATGGCTTTTTAACAACTGAGCAAATCGGGATCTCTTGCCGGAAGACATTTCAATTTCAGCATCCCTTAAAGGTTTTAGGTATGTTATTCTTAAACGATTAGCCGCATTACTATCAAGCCTTGTTCCTGTATCATCAGCACCTGCTCTTATATCCGTGACTATTTTATTGTCATCAGTTGTTTCAGAGTCAAGCCACACTCTTAATTCATATTCGTTATCTCCGTTAAAGCCGATCCATTCAAGGAATTGCCCAGCCTCAGAGTCACTGAAACCTTGGAAAATGCTCTCTATTCTAAGTTTTTTGCGATATCTACTGCCATCATAGTGGAAATCATCCTCATAGATTCTCGGGTACTCGTATGTTTGAGTGTGCAGGATAAGTCTGATAGCGTCGATAATCGTCGATTTTCCAGACTCGTTCTCTCCTATAAGAAGATTCAACCCACTATTGAAATTTATAGATAAATTCGGATTTCTAATGTCAATTTCATTGGTTGCTTGTCCATATTTTCTAAAATTCCATAGCTTGAGTTCAGATAGAAACATAATATTCTCCCTAATAAGTAAATAAATTCATATCTAGCTCATAGATAACACTTGATCTGAAGCGAGGTTAAACATGAATAATGATAGCCAATGGACTGTTTACTTATCATTTAACGGTATGATTTTTGCTGATTCTGTTAGCCTTTGCCACGCTTTCTTCCCGAGAACCTTTTTCCCCTCTTCAGCTAAAAATTCATCGATATCCATTACGATATTGCAAATTCTGTTTCGATAATCCACAATTTCACTAAATTTTGGATTATCAGCTTTAGCTCCCTTGTGGGCGATTTCACCTCGTTTCGTAACAAAGTCATCAATGAACTTACAATTGTCTTTGTGTAATATACCTGAGAGATCAACACCAAGATATTCTTGAAATAGATTCTTAACTGGCGTTGATTTTGGTGTGTGGAATCCTTTAATCTCGGTATCCAAGCACTCTTTAAGACACTTTTTCCAGCCATCTCCAATCAGCTTAAGACAATATGTATCATCCTTCTGGCTTTTAACATGGTTGGCGAGTATTCTCCTTACATCCTTATGGGCGGATTCAAGTGAATTATCCAGTACTAAAGGTTCAAACAACTCTGTGCATACGAGTTCAATATAATGCTCCCATCCTGCACATAATATGAATAAAGCGCTTCTTGTCAAATGACCAAGACTTTGTTCACTACTTTTCACTTGATTAACTTGCTTGTGAGTTTCGATTAGCTCATCTACATCTTTAATCAATTGATTTCTGAAGGTTGTATAGGCTTTAGAAGGCATTATATTCTCCTTATCTTCTCTGTTTATTAATAATTATAGCCATCACATAAACTTAGCCTGTTGCTGATCTTCTTTAAGTTGCCGCTTCAATAGCAGTTCACTTTCTGGATAAGTCCCTAATTGCAGAACGACATGTTTCTTTAAATCTACAGGAGGAGGTGTCGTAGTTGTTACAATGTACTGGAAGGGGCAATTACTACCAAACTCATTTTGTAGGCTGGCAGCTAAACGTAAGTAATTGCTATATAAATATCCACCCATATCGGCTTCCCGAGGACTATCGTGGAGAAGAAAATCTGGCAAGCAGGATTTTTCATGTAACGTGTTGTAGATAAGGCATGATAAATCCGCTAAAAGAATTGAGAGGGTACTTATCGCTTCTCCCCCTAGAATCTGTCCTTGAATGATATTGAAAGCGATATCTCCCTGCTCCAAGGTTACTCTACCAGTTGCCTTCAGAGAAGGTAGTAAATTACTTATAAGTAATGAGAAAATCTGAGATAGCAATTCGCTGTTCTTTTCAAAGTCTCTGCGCACAACATTCAGTTTTGACTTATCCTCAAGTATTTGCCGGTCTAACTGTTTGTACTTGTCTGTGAGTAACTTTAACTGCATACTTGCTGTGGGGTGTTTAAGTTCTGCATGACATGAATCTATGGTTTCTATCAGGCGGTGTAGCTGGTCTTTTTCAATAAGTAGCTTCTCGTATTTTTGGCGATAATTAAACATCTTATCTTGTAGGTGCTTGATTTCTGCGTTATTATCACTGAATTGCTCGACTAATGGAGTTTTCTTTTCTTCTAATTCGTCTAACAACTTGCTGAGTAGGTCAGCATTCTTTGCATCATTATTACTGTCTCTGAAATCATCAAAAGAGAGATTCTTTTTGTTAAAATAGCTACAGTTCTTAACAGCTATATTTCCCCAAACACACAGAGAATCTAGCTTTTCTCTCAATACTTCTAACTCTTCTTTTGACTTACGCTCCTTACCTTCTATCTCAAGTAATTGATCTCTATATAGCTCCAATTGGATGTCTAATGGTTCAATCTGTTGATTAATTTTCCCTTTCTGCTCTTGTAAAAGCCCTAACTCTTTCTGGAGTGCATTTTTCTGATGTTCCAGCCCCGATAAATTCTGTTGAAGATGCTTGCAACGGTCTTGGGAAATTGAGCTTAGCGTAGACATTGTCAGATCATCAGAAGCATACGAAAGATCGTCAACACTAAAACCCTTTTCTTTGAGATAACTCCTTAAGGCAGCTTTCTGCGTTTCTGCAACGATTATGGGCTCTTGTTTTTTCAGCTCCAAATGTTTGGAAAGATTACTAAGCTCTTTTTCCATTGCACCAATCTTTTGCTGCAGTTTAACCTCAGAATCCTGCAATAAACTCATTAGCGCACGCATTGTATATAGAGGCCCTTCTTTAGGTTTTAAAAACTTGGGCGCTCCAGAATTACTAGAGGACACTCTCCATTCGTGTAGGTTGGCAAGACGAGCTTCCTGGTCACGACTACACCAAGATAAAACATGTCCCCAATTAATATTCTCATCAGTTTGCACTATCGACTTAACTGCCAGATCATCAAGCAAGTTAGGAAATCCAATTACTTCGACATACTTAGCTTGAGATAACTTGGCACCCTTCATCTTGATGAATTGATCCAAAGATATGTTTTCCACGGCATGTGAAGACCTTCCACCCATAGATCTCATCACCGTCCATTTCTTCCCAAGTACATTTAGCTCTCCGGCTATCCAGCCTTGGGGGAATGAACATTTTATCATGGCTGTTGTTTTGTCAGGCGCAAAAGTGCTCTCACCTAGGAGATACCTAATAAAACGGCATAATGTCGTTTTCCCCGCACTATGCCCATGAATTAATCCAGTTTGAGATGTGTCACTAGCTTCCTCTGCACTAATGATATTCAGTCCCCGTGTTAATGGAATATCTCGAATAACTATGGGTTTTGGCTCAAGTTGCTCATATATAACAATCCGGCTAACCCAAATACGGGGTTCTTTTCGGAGGGGATTTCTATCCAATGACTTAAGTATTGATTCCATTACATCTCCTTAGGCGGCAGTTGATTCTCTCTGCATAAAAGCAATAACCTTATCAACAGCATCGACTTCTTGTTGTTTTGCTTGGGTACCATTCTTAATCTCTTCAAAGCGATGTTGAGCCTTCAATGCATACTTGGCTACATCAGAAGTTATGGAGTATCGTGATTTTATTTCATCGAAAGCATTTCCAACCCTTATAACATAGTTTGATTGGTTCCTATCGATCTCTATAGCCTTAAGTTCTTCAAACAGTTTCAGTATTTGTTTCCAGTAAACTGTGTGGCTAGTAGAGTTGTACAAATCTGGTGGAGCTTTCATTTTGACGGATTCCAAAGATAGAGCATCCTCATCGTCCAGAAGTGCATTACATAAGGTTGGATTGACTGCCAGAATGAGAGTTTCCAGTAACTCTGAATCGCTGGCAACCTGCTTTTGTGACATTATGGATAGGAAGGCTGCACATGCCGCTTTCTCTACCCCAGAGTATGGGAAAAGAGGAGGCCACACAACCTTTTTAGCAATGCATGGAACTGTTGGCGTACTCTCTATTGGATGCATATGTTTCGGCCATTGTTTTTTGTCCAATTTCTCTACAGGGATGAAGTTACCTCCAGCATCGCAGGGAGGACCGGGAGGGGGATTGAGGGTGGGGCGATATTCTGTGTTGGTGGCGAGGCAGTGGGTCATTTGGTCGTAGATTTCCAGGATGCGGAGCTTGGTGCGGTACTCGCCATATTC
>CAYZDF010000138.1:0-4135 GCA_964477085.1 uncultured Gracilibacteraceae bacterium
TAATAATCACACTGGAGGTTTTGCAATGGAGTCTTCGATTCGAGATATTAAACTTGCTCCTATGGGACAAAAAAAGATTGATTGGGTAGCAGCACATATGCCGGTTTTGAACTCCTTACGCGAGGAATTTGAGAAGGAATTGCCTTTTCGAGATAAAAGGGTTGTCATATGTTTACATCTGGAGGCTAAAACAGCTTATTTGGCCAAAGTAATCCAGGCAGGAGGTGCTGAGGTAGCCGTGGCAGCCAGTAACCCCCTTTCCACCCAGGATGATGTTGTAGCCGCTCTGGTGGAGGGAGGAATCAAGGCCTTTGCTTGGTATGGGGCAACTGATGAGGAGTATTTTAAGCACCTTCATCAGGCACTCGACTTTCAGCCTGATTATTTGATTGATGATGGCGGGGACCTCGTCTCGACGATCCACAGTAAACGTCGGGAACTCCTGGATAAAGTAGTAGGCGGTGCGGAAGAAACCACGACCGGTATCCTCCGCCTGAAGGGGATGGAACGTGAAGGTAAACTCGGCTTCCCCATGATCGCCGTTAATGATGCTCAGAGTAAATTCCTCTTTGATAACCGCTACGGTACAGGTCAATCCGTATGGGATGGGATTATGAGAACAACGAACTTAGTCGTTGCCGGAAAAACGGTGGTCGTTATTGGCTATGGATGGTGTGGCAAAGGTGTGGCGCTCCGGGCCAAAGGACTTGGGGCCCGCGTTATCGCCTGTGAGATCGATCCGATTAAAGCCAATGAAGCCTGGATGGATGGCTTTGAAGTCATGCCCATGCTTGAGGCAGCGCCGCTGGGAGATATCTTCGTAACGGTGACGGGTAACAGGGATGTCATTGTTAAGGATCACTTCAACGTAATGAAACCGGGAGCAGTGATGTGCAATGCCGGTCACTTTGATGTGGAGATCAATAAGAAACATCTGGCGGAGTTATCGGTGGCGAGGCGTGAAGTCAGGAAGAACATTGAAGAGTTTACATTGAAAGATGGCAAGAAGCTCTATTTACTGGCAGAAGGTAGACTAGTCAACCTGGCAGCAGGTGACGGGCATCCCGCCGAAGTGATGGATATGACTTTTGCCCTGCAGGCTTTATCCCTCAAGTATCTGGCCGAGCATGCTGGAACATTGAAGCCTGCGGTTTACCCTGTTCCCAGGGAGATCGATGAGAAAGTAGCCCAGCTGCGTCTGGCATCCTTGAATGTTTACATCGATTCTTTGACGCCAGAGCAAAAAGAATACCTGGAAAGCTGGCATGAATAGGAGGGTGAAAGGATGAGCAAATACTTAATCCGGTCCATGGTTCTGCCCATGACTGGGGCTGAAGACTTTTTCGAAAAGGGAGAAATTGCGATAGATGGCGACCGGATTGTCTCAGTCGGTATAGAGGGATCCGCCCCAGGTAATTTTGTACCGGATAAGATCTTGAACCTTGATGATCATGTGGTGATGCCCGGACTGATCAATACGCATACCCATGCCGCCATGACTCTGCTCAGAGGGTATGCAGACGATATGCCACTGATGCCCTGGCTGGAAGAAAAAGTCTGGCCGTTTGAAGCCAGGATGACAGAAGAAGATATCTACTGGGGAAGCTTGTTGGCGTTATCGGAAATGATTCTCTCCGGCACAACAACCATGGTGGATATGTATATTGAACAGGAACAGACTGCCAAAGCCGTACTTGAAACGGGTACACGAGCTGTTCTGTCCCGCGGAATGACTGCTTTTACTCCGGAAGCCGGTGAAAAAGCCTTACAGGAAGGAATCAGACTTTTTAATGCCTGCCATAATGCTGGTGACGGTCGGATCAAAGTTTTCCTGGGTCCTCACGCACCATACACCTGTCCGGGTGAATTCCTGCAAAAAGTTAAAGAGGAAGCCGACCGCCTGGGCACAGGTATTCATATTCATATCGCCGAGACCCAGGCTGAGCTGGCTGCCATCAAGGAACGTTACGGGACAACACCGGTCAGATGGCTGGAAGCACAGGGTCTTTTCGGCGGTCAGGTCATTGGAGCACACTGTGTCTATGTGGATCAGGAAGAAATGGAAATCTTTAAGAAATACGGCGTTGGTGTAGCCCATAACCCTGAAAGCAATATGAAACTGAACAGCGGAACGGCGCCGATTCCGGAGTATCTGGCAAGAGGGATTGCCGTAGGACTGGGAACGGATGGAACCTCCAGCAATAATGACTTGGACATGTTCGGTGAGATGCGTACAGCATCCTTCCAGCAGAAATTGGTAGGCTCTCCCGAATATCTCAGTGCCTATGAAGTACTGGATATGGCAACCAATGGCGGCGCGAAGGTTACCGGTATTACAGATATCGGGCGTCTGGCCCCTGGCTTTAAAGCAGACCTGATCGCCATTGACCTGGATCAACCTCATTTTTATCCCCGCTTCTCCATCCCGTCTCATCTGGTGTACTGTGCTAAGGGGAGTGATGTAAGGATGGTTATGGTCGACGGCAAGATCTTGATGGAAGACCGTAAGCTTTTAACCCTTGATCTGAAGAAAATCTGCATGGAAGTAGAGAAAAGGGCCAAGCGGATAGCGGATGAGGTGTAGGATAATGGCAGTTTAATAATTCCAGATTATAAAATTCAATTATCTTTTAAAGATTATGAAAATACGGTAAGGCATCATTAAAAATAAAACCCTCCTGTTTATAATTTGTTACTTACAGGAGGGTAATTATTTTATTATGCATCTCTTACTTCAGACAGGTCTTCTCTGCAGCGTCCGGATTGCTACTTCATGCTCTCCAAGAACTTGCATGATTGACCTCTGGTCGCTACTCATTTGGTTAAGTACCTTTTAGCACCTAATTCTACTATGCAGGAGATTCCTTCATAGTCAAGCGTATTTGTCATATTTTTACAGCAATTTTAGAACTTCACCCTGTCAATCTTAATAACCCCGACTTTAACCAATGCCTTGTAAAAGATCAAGGCAAGTGGGAAGAGGAAGATACCCCACACACCTATGACTTTGAAGCCGACCCAAATACTGATCAAGGTCGCCAAGGCACTCAGGCCGATTCGTTCTCCCAGAACCTTAGGCTCGATAGATCTTCTAATAATGACGATGAAGATGAAGAGAACAGCAAGACTCACTGCGAAGAAGACATTTCCCAGTAAGAGATTAACGAGTGCCCATGGCATAAGGATCGATCCGGTACCTAGGATAGGTAGGACATCAACGATAACTATAATAAAAGCGATTACTGCTGCGTATTTAACCTTCAGCAGGGCTAGACCGACAAAGCTGATGATGAACGTAATGGTGCTTAGGATAACCTGGGCCTTTAGAAAACCAAAAGTTGCCCTGCGCAGGTCTCCTAAAACATAGACAACCTTTCTCTTGGAGGAATCTCTGAAGAAAGCGTAAAATCTGCGATGGATATTTTCCAGTTGGAAACTAAAGAGGTAAACTGATATAAGGTAAATCAAGACGAGGAAGAACACATTCGGTATGGCTGTTGAGAGATTATAAGTATAGGACCCTACTTTGGCTACCAGGTTTAAGTTGGTAAAGTCATTAACGGCTTTGGCGACCATTTGGTTGATTTGAACAGCCGTATCGTATGGGAGGAGACCGATGGTGGTTTGGATCTGCTTCGTTAGATTGAGGAACCAGACCTGAATATTCGGACCGTTGGACTGGAGGATGGATAGCAAGCCCAACAACTGAACATAGATCTTATTGATAATAAAGTAAGCAAGCAGGATCAGGATACCGAGGAAGATCAGGTAGGTAGTAGTTACAGCGGGAGCCTTTCTGAATTTGAATTGTTTGGATAGAAATATACTGATTGGCTCAAGCAATAATGCTGTGAAATATGCCAGGACGAATGGGATAAAATGCGGAAAGATCCTGTAAAGTCCATAGGGAATGACAAGTGTAGCGATGATGATCACTACTGTCATAAAAACCCGTTTTGAATATTCCTTCATGGTTAACAAAAATATCATTCCCTCTGAATAGTATTGTATTATCAAGGCTATTTAATTATTTCAGTGATTGGTTTCAAAGCCTTATTTATGAGTATTTAATGATGTTTAAAACTATACTTTACATAATATTAAAGGAAAAGCCTTTAATATGCAATTATGCAAA
>CAYZDF010000139.1:0-4134 GCA_964477085.1 uncultured Gracilibacteraceae bacterium
CACTGCCAGTCAATGTGTGATGCTTTACTGTGACCTGGTGAGAAATGTTATTTTGGGTCAGAATCTGAAGCTAGCAATTAAGACTGCGCTAAAAGAGAGTTCCCTGGACATAGGGTTTAGGATTGATCTTCCACTGGAAAAAATAAAAACATCAGGTTATGTCATTCATACCCTAGAAGCTGCCCTGAACTGTGCCTATCAAACGGAGTCCCTGGCGGAAACGCTGATCATGGCTGTTAACCTCGGTGGCGATACTGATACAATCGGGGCGGTTACCGGAGGGATAGTTGGAGCTTGGTATGGGATCGAGGGTATACCTGGACGGTGGCTGGAGAGGCTCACGGTCAGAGACGAACTAGAAGAATTGGCTGTTCAATTGGCAGCACTATAATGTTTATAATTGTTTTTGCAATTATCCGTTTGCTATTTTTGTAAAATCAACTATACTAAAATAATAAGTGTTCTTCCTAAGGGGGTAACTACTATAAATACGACACCAACATCTTCAAATTTTATCAATACAATCATTCGTGAAGACTTACAAATGAACAAAAATGACGGCAGGGTACATACTCGATTCCCTCCTGAACCTAACGGATATCTTCATATTGGACATGCCAAGTCGATCTGTTTAAACTTTGGTGTTGCCCAAGAGTTTAAAGGACTATGTAATTTGAGGTTCGACGATACCAATCCGAGCAAAGAAGAGGTGGAATTCGTCGATTCTATTAAGGAAGATGTCCGCTGGCTTGGGTTCACCTGGGATGATCGGATGTTTTATGCTTCTGATTATTTTGAACAGCTTTTCCAATTTGCAGTACAGCTTATTAAAGAAGAAAAAGCTTATGTCTGTGACCTGACCCCGGAACAGATCAGGGAATACCGCGGCACATTGACTCAATCCGGTAAGGATAGCCCTTACCGAAATCGGTCTGTCGAGGAGAACCTAGATCTGTTTGTGCGGATGAGAGCAGGCGAGTTTCCCAATGGTTCGAAGGTGCTTCGAGCCAAGATAGACATGGCGTCTCCAAACCTTAATATGAGAGATCCTGTCATTTATCGTATTATGCATGAATCCCATCACCGTACAGGAAATACCTGGTGTATTTATCCGATGTATGATTTTGCCCACCCCTTGTCAGATGCGCTGGAACACATTACCCACTCCATCTGTACTTTGGAATTTGAGGCTCACCGCCCACTTTACGATTGGCTAGTTGATAACCTGATCAAAAGTGATAAACCAAGACAATATGAATTCGCCCGCTTAAACCTTACCAACACCGTCATGAGCAAGCGAAAGCTGAGGCAATTGGTGGAAGGTGGTTATGTTTGGGGTTGGGACGATCCCAGAATGCCGACTATTTCTGGAATCCGCAGAAGAGGTTATACGCCGGAGGCTATCCGTGATTTTTGTGACCGGATCGGTGTTGCTAAGGCCAATAGCACAGTCGATGTTGCCCTGTTGGAACATTGTCTGCGTGAAGACCTTAACACCAAGGCTCAGCGGTCCATGTGCGTTCTTGACCCTGTTAAAGTTATCCTGACTAATTATCCAGAAGATCTGGTTGAGTATTTAGAAGCTGAAAATAATCCTGAGAATCCTGATGCCGGAAAGAGAACCATACCATTTTCTCAGACATTATACATTGAGCGGGAAGATTTTATGGAAGATCCTCCGAAGAAATACTTCCGCTTATCACCAGGCAACGAAGTACGGCTCAAACATGCCTACATTATCAAATGTGAGGAAGTCATCAAGGATACAGAGGGAAACATTCTGGAGATCCGCTGCACTTATGATCCGGAGACCAAGAGTGGGGGAGTCACTAGTCAGAAGAAAGTGAAAGGAACCCTCCATTGGGTCTCGGCAGCGCAAGCCGTTGATGCTGAAGTTCGGCTGTTCGACTACCTAATCAAAGATGATGATCCCTCGGAAGAAGAAACCGTAAGTGACGACGATTTTCTTTCTAAATTAAATATAGACTCCTGTATTGTTTTAAAGAATTGTAAAGCTGAACCCAGCCTCAAAGATGCTTTACCCGGAACCCAATATCAATTTCTAAGGCAGGGTTACTTCTGCGGTGATAGCAAAGACCATGCTACAGGAAACCTTGTCTTTAACAGAATAGTCGGATTAAGAGACAGTTGGGCTAAAGCAAATAAATAATAAGCTATTCTCCGAACCCACTTGCCAAAAGGGTTCGGTTTTTTTATGATGGTCAGGGATGACTTAATACCTGTTATTGAGGACAAGGAGCCAATTATAACCTATAAAGAAGGTATATTTTTATGTCAAGCGAGAGAAAAGATGGGATTCAAGGCATAGGTGCAGTTTCTTTAGCGATATTTCTCTGGGGAATACTCCCCTTGTATTGGAAACAACTGGATAGAGTGGCCTCGGATCAGATTTTAGCCAACAGAGTCATCTGGTCATTCGTTTTTGTCTTAATCATCTTGATTTTTCAGGGAAGAATTCGTGAACTATTGGCTCAGAGCCATAAATCACAGAGTATCATCCTTTGTATCAGTGGTATAATCATCAGCCTAAATTGGTTTACCTATATCTATGCCGTCAATTCCGATCAAATTATTGAGGCTAGTCTGGGTTACTATATCAATCCGTTATTGACTATCTTCCTGGGCCGAGTGGTTCTCAAAGAAAAGTTGGATCATTTGCAGCTTATTGCGGTCGTGCTTGCTGGAATTGGCGTAAGTATCATCACCTATAGCTATGGCAGAGTTCCACTGATTGCTCTTGTTTTAGCTCTGACCTTTTCCGCTTACAGTCTGGTCAAGAAGAGAGTCAATACCGAAGTGATCATGGGATTATCCATTGAGACTATGGCTGTCTTGCCTTTGGCCCTAGGGTATCTTGTCTTCAAAAATAACCAGGGACAATTAGCCTACCCCAATCTGACAGTTACCGAGTTACTATTCATATTGGGTACAGGTATTATTACGGCCATTCCTTTGTTACTTTTTTCCTATGGTACCCGCAAGGTTCCTTTAACCACTGTTGGCTTCATCCAATACCTAGCTCCCACCATCAGTTTATTTCTGGGAATATTTCTCTATAAGGAGACTTTTACCACTGTTCATATTATTACCTTTGTCTTTATCTGGACCGCGCTGATGTTATATTCTTTTTCGCAATTCAACTATTATTCGCGCCAGAGGAAATATAAGAGTGCTTAGGATCTTTCAATCCCGAAAAAGACGGAAGAGAAAAGGCCAGGATAATAAAAGAAGATAATAAAAAGAGGAAACAATATAATTGTTATTTAGGATGGTATAAAAAATGGAAGCGATCACGATAGGCCTTGCAGAGAGATTGAATCAACAAATCAATTTTATCTTGGAGATCGATAAGCTCAAAAAGATATATAGACAATCTCTGATTACCGATGGCAGCAGGGAAGAAAATGATGCGGAACATTCCTGGCATCTTGCTGTGATGGCCATTATTCTCTGTGAATATGCTAATGAACCCCGATTGGATATCCTCAGAGTAATTAAGATGGTACTCATCCATGATATCGTCGAAATAGATGCAGGTGATACATTTATCTATGATATTGAAGGAAACAGGAGTAAGGAAGAGCGGGAAAAGGAAGCGGCTTCAAGAATTTTTGGACTGCTTCCTGATGATCAACAACAAGAAATGATCCAACTCTGGAAAGAGTTCGAAGCAAGAGAAACTCCGGAAGCTAAATTTGCTGCTGTTTTGGATAGATTGGAACCGGTACTGCTTAACACTCTAACAGAAGGGCATACCTGGAATAAGTTTGGTATAAAAAGTGAAAATGTATTTGAAAAGAATAAACATGTTCAAGAAGGATCATATATGCTTTGGCAATATATTAACAAGCTCCTTGAAGAGTGTATTCAAAAAGGCTACTTAAAGTAAAAAGTATAATTGATTCAAGATTAATATTTAAAAATAAACTGCAGTATTTTGATGTATCCTATACATATATATAAAGAAGCATTCCTGTTAAGGAATGCTTCTTCTACTACAAGTATTTTGCTTAAGTTATTAAGCTATTAAGGGGTTAGATTCTTTGGCCGCTTTTCAGTTGCTGCTCAGCAAACTGAACCATGCGTTTAGTCATATAACCGCCAACAGTACCG
>CAYZDF010000140.1:0-4001 GCA_964477085.1 uncultured Gracilibacteraceae bacterium
AGAGCAACTGTGGCTCCTTGGGCTCCAAGAACCAGACTGGGATAAAAGAAGCTTGCTGATCCGGCGCATACTGAGAAATCCTCAGCAGTACCGTTGATAATCTCTGCAATCTGCACGATATTTCCACCTGAATCTTTAACCCCGATGATATTGGGGTGTTGAGAAAGTTCAATGACCAATTTTGAAGAAAGATTGATCCCTGTATTGGCAGGCATATTATAAAGAATAACAGGTATAGGACTGGCATCGGCAACTTCCAGGAAGAAGTTCTTGATAAGTTCATCGTTCATAGTCCTTTTATAATAGTTTGGACTAATAACTAGAGTGGCAGATGCGCCGGCTTCAGCGGCATGGGCTGAAAGTTCAATCGTTTCTTTGGTAAATTCACTACCTGTGCCGACCACAACCGGCTTTTTCCCTTGAGCGAGTTTACATACTGCCGTTATCAACTTTCGTCTCTCTTCAGGGCTTAATACGACGAATTCTCCATTTGACCCCATAACCACAATTCCGGTCATTTTAGAGTTTAACCAAAAGTTCATATTCTCGGCAAGTCTTTCATAAGCAATCGCTTCATTCTCGAAAGGTGTAGCGATAGGAGCATAGACACCTTGGAATTTAAACATGGGACCCTCTCCTTTGTATACTATTTTTACAAGCAACAACCACGTGTTTTAACAGGACAGCAGTCGTCACTGAGCCAATTCCTCCTGGTACAGGAGTAATGGATTGTACCTTATCCACAACTTTTTCATAGTTGACATCACCGCATATCTTTCCATCCCCTGCATCATTGATCCCCACATCAATAATTACGCTATTTTCGGTTGTATAATTCTCGTTAACAAGCTTAGCCTTTCCCATCGCGGCAATAATAATGTCAGCCTGTTTGGAGATCTCTTGTATATTCCTTGTCTTAGAATGACAGATAGTGACCGTCGCGTTGGACTGTAAGAGCATCATGCTTAAAGGTTTTCCCACTACCAGGCTTCTGCCCATGATGACGACATTGGAACCTTCCAGATTGATCTCATAATGTTTTAGTGTTTCCATGACAGCTGAGGGGGTACAGGGTACAAGTCCACCGATATCCCCTTCAAACACCTTAGCCAAGTTGGCAGGATTCATACAATCAATATCTTTGAGGGGATCTATAATATATTTAATTACATTTTCATCCAATTGTTTAGGCAATGGCCTGAAGATAAGAATCCCATGCACAGACTCATCGGCATTAACACCTTGCAAAACATCGATGAAATCCTGCATTTGTATCTCCGCATCAAGTGTGTAAGTTTTAGTTTCGATCCCTATACTTTGACAGTTCTTAATAATACTGTTTTCATAATAGACATCATCGGCCCGTTCACCTACTCGAATAATACCCAGCGTCGGATTCACACCCGAAGCATTCAGCAGGGAAATCTCTTCCTGAAGTTGACCCTTAAGATTCTGAACAACAGGCTTTGCACTTAGAACTACACTCATCCTTATTTCCCTCCGGTGATATCTTTTTCAACCGATCTAAATATTTTATCCGCTTTTTGGGTATAAACACGTACAATTTCCTCTAGTTCGGCTTCCGTCTTCTGCTTCAGCTCCTGATCTTTCATGATCTGCGTATTGATCAGGACATTCAGTTTAGCTCCCTCTAAAGCAGCTTTAGCAAATATCACACCAACACCAACATCGCTGATAGCGATACGGCTGCCTTTGCGGGCCAGTTCCTCATGTAAATCGATCGCTTCCGCACAGGTCCGGGCTATTTCCAACGGTACCAGAGCCGCTTGTACTAAAGCTTTTTGCAACGTTTCGTCCTTGATCCTGATTTCTTCTTCGGTATTCTTAGGGAGACCATATGCCTGTGACAATGGATAGAATGCCTCAGCATCTTCCTTGACCAGTTCTTTGAGTCTATCAATGATAGCCTGTCCTTTTTCCATATTAGCGATAATGTCTGCTTCCACATCCTGATACTTCTTTTTGCCAACCGTTAAGTTACCCACCATCAGGCCCAGAGCCATCCCTAAAGCACCTACATATGCTGAAGCACCGCCACCACCGGGAACAGGCTCTTTAGAAGAAAGAGCCGTGATAAACTGCGCTGCATTTGATTCTAACATCAGGACATTCCTCCAATGATAATAAAGGTCAAAAATATCATTTAACCAATAACACATATTAAGATTATGGCAGTCCAGAGACTGCCGTAAATAATATAATACTACATATTTATTTGCTTTAGAATAGAAATATTATTTTTTTGGCATAAAATCTAAGTAAAATCTAAATAACCTTCATAATAGAAATAACTTGGCCTTATTACCAAGTTACAGACTAACAGTTTATCAAAGGTTTTTGATAACTGGAGAATAATGACTATGTATTTTCAATTTTTGAAATCATAAGGGATAAATGTTTTGACAGGTCAAAATCAATGCACTCTTCAAGTGCTTCATTTCCGGCATAGATTGCTCGAACAATCGGTCTACTTGGAAGGTTCGGGTTTTGCTTGATGACATTACCCCGCATCCCGTTACTCAGTTCTACTCCAGTACCCGTAGGATATACCGCAACATATTTTGTAAAGATATTGACAACTTCCGGATCAAATTGGAATCCTGATTGGGATACTACATATTCATAGGCCTCGTAGGGCTCAAGAGCTTCCCGATAGGGCCTTTTTGATGTTAAAGCATCATAGACATCCGCAACAGCAGCGATTCTGCCGAATTCATGGATATCTGTTCCTTTCAAACCTCTAGGGTACCCCCCACCCATCCATCTTTCATGATGCTGAAGTGCAACATGGGCTGAATGGATACTAAAATCATGGTTTTTCCGAATAAACTCATACCCAAAAACTGAATGGTTCTTGATTTGCTCAAAATCGTCCTTTGTCAGAGATTCTTTTTTGTTCAAAATTTCTTTGGATATATGGGTCTTACCTACATCATGCATGATTACACCCATCCCTAACTCCAGCAGTCTGGTCTGGTTAAGTCCTTTGCCGATCCCCAGCAACAATGCCAAAACTGTTGTATTGACGGAATGATGGAAGGTATATTCATCATATCCCATAATATCAGTAAGATTACTAAGGATATCATAGCTATACATTAAATCTTCCATGATGTTTAAAACCGCTAAACGGACTGATTCAGCATCAATATCTGCATCGGGATCATTCTCTACAGATATAGTAACGGAACGAACGGCGGCATAAGCAACTTCTTTGGTCTTCTCAGTAATTGCATAATTGATCTGAACATCATTGAAACGCTCATCAAACACGAATAACATATCATAGCCTAAGGTTCTTAACTTGGTCAGGTAATTCTCTGTTAACTTAATCCCCTCTCCTAAGAGAACCCTTCCATTGGAATTTCGAACAGGTCTGGCTAGAATCCAACCTTCTTCCACATAATTTATATTAACAAGCCGCATAAAATCTCTTCACTCCATGTATATTTCTGAAAAGAAAAGAATTATTTTAAATTGAAAGGAGTAAACTGATATGAATATTTTACCATTTTTCAACCAAAAACCAATCGGAAAAAAGACCTATTTACATTCGGGACTTTTTAGTCCGTATCAATAATCATTGAATTTTACTAAAGGGTACCACTCGTTTCCAAACCAATTATATCAGTAAATGCATAAAAAATTTGTTGCTATACGTACATTTATATTAAAAAAAATAATTACATTTGAAACTGTTAGTCTATACATAAAGAATATTTATTAGAATAGGAAAAAGTATTATATAATGGGGTTTGGAGGCTGGTATTTATTGGCTCGGACTTCATAAGTCTCAAACAAATGTGAAAAAAACCTGTTCGTTTTTATAGAAGCTTTTGTCGAAAAAGAAGGAGACTGAAGAAAGCTTGAAGAATTGTACAACAACATTAACTGACTATCGACCCATATAAAAAGGAATATGAAGATTGTAGTATAGGCTTAATTTGCATGTTTTATTGCCGGAGTAATAATGTTATATA
>CAYZDF010000141.1:0-1266 GCA_964477085.1 uncultured Gracilibacteraceae bacterium
TTGCCGTCATTTCGCCGTAACACTTTATACAGTTTCATTTATATCCCCTCCCCTACGTGCAATCCCCATAGCTCTATTCCACCAATATTTTGCTTCAATTTCTATCCTTTCTTCTACAGGCAAAGACAGGTGCTTCAGTTCTGCTTCCATGTTGCTCTCGCTTAACCTTTTTAGTGCGGGTATTAGTTGTGCTTGAAACTTATACCTACTCATTCCCTCTCACCCCTCGCTTTCTCCTACACACTCATCTGGTAATTCAACCACAACATAATATTCGTCTTTTTCATGTATAGCGGTCTCACCCTTAACGATGCATACAGGATAACCAGAATTAGCAAATCCACTTACTAAACTATCTCTATCGTTGTAAGCACCAACCAGTATTTTTACTTTCATCTCCCTTCACCCTCTTGGTTTAGTTCTTTCAGCCTTGCTGTCTTTAAAGGGCACTCTATTATTATAGAGGTAAGACTTTTTTCATAACCTTTAACCACAAATTCAAGATATTTATTCATGCCATCCTTAAATCCATCAGTGTATCCTTTTTGGTAGCAATACTCCCTTTCCTCGCCCTGATGGTTACTCATTCCCTTCATCTGGCAATCTTTGTGATAATATACATATTCATCATAGTAATAATCATCACCATATATTGCTTTTCCGCACCAAACGCACTCTCTTATATTCATTTCCTCTTCACCCCTCGCTTTCTGTAATGCTTCTTCTGCCATATCAAACACACTGTCCGGGACAATGCTATCCCGGTAAGCCAATAGGTGGTTTAGTGCTTCATACATCTCCCGGTTTAGTTCTTTTAGACGGGTGAGTTCGGCTTCGAGAGTTTCAGCGTCCTCAGCTTTTACCCACTGGTAATTACCCCTATTGTCTTCAGCTTCTACCATATCACCGAAACGATGTTGGTAGTACCGTTTGAGATTCATTCCCCTTCACGCTCCTTTAATCTGTTACTTCCCACTTTTTACTTGGCTTGGCGTAATTTTGATCCAGATAGTCGATGTATGCAGAATTGAAGAACGTACTACCATAAGGATACTTATCAATAGGCCGCCCCTCACTTGCCATGTGTTCCTTAAATCTTGCGATACACCGCAACAATTCCTCTTTACCGATAGCATATAATCTTTTTTTTTGTTTTTTGCTAACACTACCTTTGCCTAATTTACGGGGATATTCTTGCCATACCGCCTCGAACATGTCATTCGCCATAGTATCTATATCTTTCTCTATATCTATATCTATATCTGT
>CAYZDF010000141.1:1276-3894 GCA_964477085.1 uncultured Gracilibacteraceae bacterium
CTTACATTTAGTTACACTGCCGTTACACTGTAACGCTTTTTCTGGAAGTAATTTCAACTTTTCACGGTGCTTTCTAACACGCTCCAAGCTCTCAGATTCCGACCCTATAAGGCGTTCAACCTGTTCCATGTATATAGTGCCGTCATCCATTTTAGTAATCAGTCCTAATTCCTCAAATATGCTAAGTGCTGCTCGTACGATATCAATGTTAGTATCTGTAACGGTTGCTAACATTTTTTCGTTATACGGCATTATGCCCTTAAAGTTCAAAGCTCCATTAGTATTTATTGCTTTCAATCTCAACTTTAGTAAGAAAATAATATAATCTTTACCGTTATCCATGCTCTCTAAGAGTTTAATATCCTCTTCGGCAAAAAAGTTCTCTTTCAGCTTAAGCCAATAGTATCTTTTCGCCATGCCGTCCCCCTAAAATGACTGATAGTATTTACCGTCTGGAGCTAATTCGCCTAAAGTATCTACTTCTATCTCGTCCCCCGTTTCGTGGTCGGTATGACTACCACATTCTTTACATTGAGTGTAAGTAGTCTCACATTCGGGGAATAACATTTTACCGCAGTTGCGACACGGGATAGTCTCTATTCCACAAGCAGCACAGTGGAGAGTGCCCAATATTTTACTAACAGGCTGTCCCATTTCTTCTCTTTCAGCATGATAGTAAAGGGACTCCTGCCCACACTCAGGACACTTATAGGGTGCATACGTGGACTCACTGATTAGATAAACTATCATTTGCTCGCCCCCTCTATCGCCTTCTGCATATTAGCTATTTCATGATACAATTCACATACTATCTTGTGCGCCACATAAAATCTTTTACTGGCAGGATTCTTGCTATATAACTCGTAGGTCGTCTCTAATTTCATCTTAAGCGTTGCCATTACCTCCTGCTCAAAGACAGTCATTTATTCTTCCTCCATCTCTAATTTATTTCCGCAGTTTTCAGGGGCAGGTTGCCCCTCTTTTAACGGACAATGACAGACTTGACGTTCTTTCCATACGGGCATATCGCATTTTAAACATTTGCAGTTTCCGCAATTAGCCATTATTCTACCTCCTTGTCAAATGATATTCCATACTCGTTATTGGCAGCCATTTTCTCTGCCATATCACAGAGTTTTTCATATTCTTTACCCTTCTTTATTTCCGCAGTAGATTCCAGTTTTACTGAAGCCAATACCGCTCTGACAATATCCTCGTCACCCTTTGCCATTGCCCATAAGCGTTTCTGTTGTGGCAAAGAAATATAATTATCGGCCTTTACTTCTTCCTTCTTATCCTTGTTATTCGGGTCGAATATCTTCTTTGCTTCCTCGTAGGAGGCAGGTTGATCCTGTTTTTCAGGTGTAGGTTTATTCTTTGGAATAACCTCTTTATCCTTTGGAATACCATTGCTGTTAGAGCGATCTATTAAGTCATGCTCGACAATTCCGAAGGCTGCCATATATAAATAACGTCTTTGATACGTCTGCTCTGCCCCTAAATTTTGGATTGGTTGCCCCCCAGGAAGATTGGCTTCTCTTGACGGGGAAGTGTAGAGTAATTTTTCGGTAGGCTTTTCTACATTGACTACCCTTAAATATGCAAACTTGTTGGTAAACCAGACTTGCGTGTGAATCCCGTATTCCCTACATAGTTCGTTTATGTAGGGCAAGAAGTCACCTAACTCATAATAGGTGTAGTCTTTGTGCTTATTATAGCCAGTTTTTTTCACGTTCATGGCCTGTAGATCATTAACGACCATGTTCATTTTTTGGTAAATGTTATTCTCAGCCATTTAAAATCCTCCCATGATCACAGAATTTTTTTGCATAACAATAATCTAAACATTTAATATCCTCTCCGACCCTCTTTTCAATCCATTCCCCCTTGCCATTACGGGCCACCCATTCTTCCGCTTCTGCCCTGGTTGGCAAAACTCTGAGCGCAGACTTCCGACCGGATTTCATTACCGCATATCCCCCTTCCCTATTCCAGCGTTCTTCAGGAGTGCATAGGGGTAATTCGTTATCCGGTAACTGCTCACACTTCTCAATCACCTGAAACTTGTCTGCTATCCATCGATCGGTTTCTTCTATACCCTCTCTTGTGATAGGGAACTTATGCACCCCTACGGGTAACGGGGGATAGTTCTTTTCTCTACGGGCTTTAGCTTTGCTATGATCCTTTAAGAAGGCATTTACTCTGCCCTTCTCAACAGGGAATCCTGCTTCTTCCATTAGCACCGCATAGATATGTAACTGTTTTTCCCAATCTTCAAACTGCCCAAAGATAAACTTCCATACTGAGCCAGTCTTATAGTCCGATATTTCTTTTTTTTCGGAGCAGTATAGGTCAAACTGTCCTGATAAAAGATACTTACCGTATTGCTTATATACACGACTTTCCTTTAATTCAGTATCCTTTTCACGGGAGCGTTCCATAATGTCATGCACCGCAGTTCCGAACAGAAGCCATACCATATCTGATACGTCAACTTCTATCTCGTGGTCGTAGCGACGCAGGAGCAATGTCTCCCTGACACCCCTTAATAATGTTGTTGCCCTGTATTCGTTTTCTTTATACTGATAGTCTTGCTGTGCAAAGTCCACAAATTGTTG
>CAYZDF010000142.1:0-3767 GCA_964477085.1 uncultured Gracilibacteraceae bacterium
CTTCGACAATATAAGCTAAATTTTGGCAAAGGAATTTACTAAAAAATGGAGAAACTTACATATAATTGATCAAGCTGGGGTTATTTCTAAGTAATTATACGAGAATGCCGGAAACTTTTTGACAAAAAATTATTCAAAAATAATGTGATAATTTAAAAGGGGGTTTTACAATGAACTTTAACAGCATTGCGAATTTGGTTCATGAATGTGTCGAAAATCCCAAGCTGTTGATTCAGCAAAGCGAAACTAACAACAAAAAGGTGACGTCCACTGAGTTCTCAGCTATTCAAAAGGTCTTTTCAAGGTATGATGTGTCAGGGGGTACTGCTGCTTTTACAGCGGAACCTCTCGCTTATTGGGTATAAAATATATGAGTCTTCAGCTTGATCAGGTTATTGACACAGAGATTGACAGAATTCTAAAGAAAGCACGGCTGGGAAGCGAAATGGACCGGCTGATCCGGGTCTCGCTTAATGCCGAGAGTAAAACTGGCGAGTTGTTCAAGTGGGCGCACTTAACCTGTATGAGTTGTAAGTGTGCCAGCGGAAATGAGGAAGCTGCGCTGCCGGGAGCAATAGCGATGGAGTTTTTTGCCCTGGCAGCGGATATTTTTGATGATATTCAGGATCAGGACCACGAAGATCTCCCCTGGAGGAAAATTCCCGAGGCCAATGCCATTAACCTGGCGACCTGCTTATTGATGTTAAGCTCCGAGGCACTATCGGCCATAAAGGATGATAGGCTTTTCCGGGAGATCAGCACGGTCTTGCATCGTACAGGTATCAAGGCCAGTGACGGGCAGTTCCGTGAGTTTCTATATGAAGGCCGGCAGCAGATAACTCTGGAACAATATTTCGAGTTGGTCGGTCAAAAGGCGGCCAGCTTAACATCCGGTGCCTGTAAAATAGGCGCGATCCTGGGCGGGGCGCCCGCAGAACTGGTTGAGTTATTGGCTGAGCTTGGCTTATATTTCGGAATCAAAAGTCAAATCTGGAACGATTTAAATGACTTTTTGGACTTTTCACGGAAAAATGATTTGCTTAGCAATAAAAAAACCCTTCCCTATGTTTACTTGCTGAATACCTTAAAAGATGAAAAAGCTGAGAAGTTTAAAGAACTAACCGAGTGCAAAGGGCAAGGAATTCATCAATTCGGAAATGAAGAAAAAGAAAAGTTAGAACGAATTGTGGCGGAGGAAGGGGTTACGCCGTTCTGTACGGTCATGTGCGAAATTTACCGTCAGAAGACTCAGGAAATATTAGAGAGGATTCCTGTCCCGGAAAAACAGAAAGAGAAGATGAAGCAACTTGTGGAAGAATTTGTTTAGCAGCAAAAAAACCTACTATTTAGCCAGCATTATCTTAATCGTGCTTGGACTTGTATACTTTGTGGCTTGCCTGCAGCAACCTTATATTGGGCTCGATCTCCAAAAAGTGAATGGCGAATGGTTTGTGACAATTAGTGACAACCATGGCCAGGGTTATATGTCAGGTATTCGGGCTGGGGATCAGATTCTGAAAATCAATGGGGAAGAGCCGGATAATTATAACATAGTTAAAACATGGCATAGGCTGGAAGGAGCTTCCACTATCGAGTTTCACAGGCTGGGGCAGCCTATTTGTCAGAAGATTACGATCGAGAAAAAAATTGATTTGCTTACAGTATTAAGTGAAACCCCAATAGTAATTCTAGGGTTTATTTTTTGGTTTTTGGGATTTATCACCTGGTTTAAACGTCCTTTCCTGAAACAGACAAGCACCTTATTCTGGATGAATTGGTTGTTTGGCTTGGCCATTGTTTTAGCACAGGCATCCAGTCGAGGTTTGCCTTTGGCCAAAGAATTGGAGTATATTAGCTTTTCGGCAGCGCCTGTATTTCTAATCTTGTTTTTTTCTATTTTTCCGCTTAATAATCAAAATAAGTTAAATATATTCGGCCGCAGAGTTACGACCTTAATATTCTTGCTCGTTCTAATATTAACTATTTTTAATTCCTTAGGTTATATTCGCGTAACACACGTGCCTAGTAAACTGGCTATAATTAATATGCTCATCGGCATTATTATTTCAGTATGTAATCTGAGTTTACTCGTGAAGATGCCCAAGGATCAACCGGAAAGAAATGAAGCCGGGATTATCCTCTTGGGAATGGTTGTTGGTTTTTTACCTAGTATTTTATTTACTGCTGCCCCCATTTTTTTTAATAGTCAGTTACAGGTTAATACTCGAATTGTAGACATATTTGTTTGCGCAATCCCTATTTCTTTGTATTATGTAATAGTTAATAAGTATTTACCGGACAGCCGCAGGTTGTATGAAACGGTAATTACCTATTTTTTTGCCGGAATTATTGTCAGTATTGTTACTTTGTATATTCTTCATTTTATCAACATAGTAAAAGTAATAAACGCTGAGGCCTACCTGACTGTTTTTTTCTTTACCCTATTGTTCATTGCTTGTTTTCATGTAATGCGGCTCTTTATAAGACTATTATTGAGAAAATGCGGTCTTTTCAGAGTACAACAACAGGGTTTAAAACAAAGGATAGTTGAATTAAATAATAGTATATCTTCTCTGTTTGCTGAAGACAGCATATTTGAAGAAGCTGTCCGGAAACTTGGAATTGACGGTGCTTTTATCATTGTTGAAAATGCCCAGACCGGTTGTTTGAAAAGAGCGGTGGGAAGGTTTCGCGATAACCATAATGAACAGGGGCAATTGATCGAATACTTTCATAAAAATCAAAGGATTGATCTGGAAGCCAGGATACTGTCCGATGATTTTCCAGCCGAGATTTATGTCCCATTTGTTTCCCAGGATTCTTATTGCGGCATATTTTTTGGCCACCGTTATTCCCGCATTAAGTTCGAGCAAGGAGAACTGCATTTTATAACCTTGCTGGCCGGTCAATTGGCCTATCAGTTATTAACCATGCAAATCATGAAAGAGCTTACCAAAGAGATTAATTCTTTAAGTGAAAATTCTTGGAACTGGCAGAACAGGAACCTGAGACTTCAGAGAATTACCGATGCTATGTCCCGAAAGCTGGAGCAGGAGAGGAAGCGGCTGACCAAAGAGATAGCCGACGGCCCTTGGCAAGCTTGTCTCGATTTGAACCGGCGGCTGAAATACTTGGAAAAGGGCCAGTACGGCGGCAATACGCTTCAAGCGTTATCTCAGATGCGGGAATTGACTGAGGATTTAAAGTATGAACTGCGTATGATCATCCAGGACTTAAGACCCCCTATTTTGGATGATTTAGGATTAATTCCGGCGGTAGAGTTACTGTGTAAGGATTTAATGTCTAAGGAGCTTACCCTGATTACATTGGAGAAAAAAGGTATCAATCGGGATAGACGCTTTCGAGAGGAAGTCGAATTAACTGCCTACCGTTTTATACAAAAAGGAATTATGAATTCGATCAAGCATTCAGGCTCAAGAAAACAAAAAGTGCAAATCGAATTAAGTGGAAATAGACTTGAATTAACGGTCACCGACTCGGGACGGGGGTTTGATACGAATCAGCTGGAGAATTGGCTGATAACGGGGGACCACTTTGGTTTAGGCATATTGAAAGAACGCCTTGAGCGTTTAGGCGGTCAGCTTCTTATTAAATCAGGGATTTGTCAGGGAACAACCTTAAAGGCTACATTGCCCGTTGACTGATGGAAACTTGTAAGATTACCGGGAGATATTATTCAAGGAGAGGAAAAAATGGATCTTTCTCAGAAAGAATCAATGAATGAAGAATCAATAGATAAAGGGATC
>CAYZDF010000143.1:0-3698 GCA_964477085.1 uncultured Gracilibacteraceae bacterium
GATGTGTCAGAAGAATCATGGCTTTAACCATTATTTAATGTTGGGAAAGTTGAGTCAATCATTAATAATTGTACTATAATCTTTTCCGGCAGACGTTATCCAGAATGGATATAGTTCCCGTAATATGATTAGATAATATAGATAAGGCATCTGAGCTATAGTTTTTGGCAAGGAGGAAAGCCATCATGGATATTACGGTAAAAGATGTGATGAATCTGGAGCAAATGCAAGGTGCCCAGATCCTGGCGGGGTTGCATAAGATCGATAATATTGTAAAAGGGATTACGATTATTGAAGTCCCTGATATCGTCGATTGGTTATCTGGTGGCGAGATTCTTCTCACAAGTTTATATAATGTGCGGGAAGAAATCCAATCCTATAGAGAATATATTCAAAAGATGGCGTACCGTGGCGTTAGTGCCTTAATTATTAAGACGGGCAGAGTGGTTCAGGAAATCCCGAAGGAGATTATAGACGCCGGAAATGAATTCGGTTTACCGATCATCGAGTTAGGTAAGGATATTAAATATATTGATGTTATGTATCCTGTGATGGCCGAACTATTTAATAAACAAGTCGTTAAACTGCAATATTATAAGCAAGTTCAGGATCGTTTTACTGAACTTGTTATCGCTGGGGAGGGATTAGAAGGTATCATTCGGGTCTTAGAGGAACTCATCCTAAATCCTGTTGTTATCTATAACAGAAAGTTTCAGACTCTGGCGACAACAGATGAGAAGGTTGTCAAATTTGGAGAGGTTCAGGATAGCTCCCAGAGAGAGAATCTGAATGCCAAGCTCTACTATTACCGTCAGAAAGTAGTGTTGCCCGATCTCGATAATCTTCTGGCCACTCAGGTTGTAATTCCCATTCAACAATTAAACCAGATCAATGCATATTTGGTGGTCGTCGAAAAAAATAATAAGCTATCTGACATGGAATTTATTATCCTGGAAAATGCCTCCACCGTTATATCCCTGGAGCTGGTCAAACGATTTGCCATTGGAGAGGTTGAGCTTAAATTTAAATACGATCTTCTTGATTCTTTAGTCAGTGGCTCTTTTCATTTGGATACGGTATTGGAAAGAGCATCCTTAATGGGCTGGGATTTAAGAGGATCTTTCTGTGTGGTTCTGATGGAATTTGGTAATATCAATGATTATCTCAAAGATAAAAGAAACAGAGGGACCTTTATTTCAGATATAGGAATAACGGTATCAAATAATGTTAATGAATTTACCAGACATTTTATGAGGATTAAAAGTGATTCCCTTTATATTATCTGGCCAACGGGTACCAAAGATGAAGCCAAGATTAAACAAGATATTCGAAAAGCTGCCCAAAAGATTAAAGCGATCTTCCATAATAAGTATAAGAAGTTAGAGCTTTACACGGGTGTAGGTAGTATAGTTCCAAGTATTCAGGAAGTCGCCAAAAGCTATGAGGAAGCCCAGAATGCTCTAAACTTTGGTAAGATGACCAATGAAGAGATAACCATTTTTTCGGAATTAGGCATCATGCGTCTTTTATGTAAATTCAGCGAATATGATGACTTGGAAGAATTTATCCCCAAGTCCATTCATCAATTATTAAATTATGACCGAGAAAACAATATGAGCCTTCTGTCTACCCTCGAGGTATTTCTCAAGACCAACAGTAATGCTACTCAAACTGCTAAAGAACTGTTTGTTCATTACAAAACAGTTCTTTACAGATTGGAAAAAATAAAAGAAATCAGCGGAATGGATTTGTCAAATAATAAGGATCGCTTGGAAGCTGAATTGGGGTTAAAAATTGTCAGCCTCTTAAAATATAAATGCTAAAAGAAATACGTATAATAATATTTTTTCGGTTGAGAACATCAAATAAAATTATTGTATATTGAGGACATGAATCCCATTATTGGGTGATATACAGGGGATCGGAGAAATCTTATTCAATCATGACATTATGGTTTACTTTGGCTACCTGACGGCAATTTTACTAGGTCTTTATCTTTATCATACCCGAAAAGGACTTAACTTAAGAGCTGTTGGTGAAAATCCGGCTGCGGCTGATGCAGCCAGTGTAAGAATTACGCGCTATAAGTATTTGCATATTCTCCTGGGTGGTGCTCTTTGTGGCATAGGCGGTGCTTATCGTTCTTTAGTCTAAGTTCCGGTTTGGCAGGAAAATATCACCGCTGGTCGAGGTTGGATTGCCGTGGCCTTGGTCATTTTCAGCCTAGACCTGCCTTGCCCTAAATTCGCTCTTAATGATTTTGAAGGATTCTTCAATTTCCCATAATCCTTTGTATATGTCGCGGATCTCGCTATCAGGCAGATTATTTCGCTAGTCACGATGGAATAATAGCCGTCGTATTTTTCCTCTTCAGTAATCTTTTCAAGATTTAACAAAAGATTGATTCCGTCCGGTATTTTGCCGGTTTCCTTTACAAACTTTATGTTTTTGATATATCCAGCAGCACCGATACTGGTAGCTCTTGTATATTTTCCGGGATCGGCAATCAAATCTTTTGCCTTTGCAAGAACAAGTTCTCTTGCTTTTTTCTGTTTTTCTGCATATTTCTTTGAATAGTAGGCCATCTGTTTCTGATAGATGGTCATTTTCAGGGTGCGTTTTCCCTGTTTATTTTCTAGTTGTATGGTTTTTGCATATACTCTGGATTTGTGGGTGAAAACAACTTCCTCTCAATTCTTATCTATTTCCTTAGTATTTATATAGCAATAAATGCTCATCCGGAGAAAATCCGAATAAGCATTAATGAATTTAAATATTATATTTATAAGTTCTGACAGTTCTATATAATAGCTCACTAGCGTTGCACCAAAACTTTTCAAAATTGTCAACAAGCATTTTGTCAAGAAAAATTAAAGGAATCCGTTGAAAAGTGAAGATATTTTTGCTTATCCTCTATTAATCCAATAAAAAAAGCCTTATAATTAGAGATAGGTAGTCTTGTCCCAAATCTCTAAGTATAAGGAGATTAAAATGCAGGACAAGAATACTACAAATTCCACATTTTCGCAACTGTTTCAAACCATTTTGTCCAAAAAAATCTGCCTCGTCTGCCTCTGGCTTGATTGTAAAGCATCTTATTACTAAGTCTTTGGTCATTCTTTCATCCATGGCCCAACCGGCAATCTCTCTCCCATATAGATCGAGTATTCCTGCAACGTATAACCAGCCTTCATCTGTCGGTACATAGGTTATATCGCTTACCCATTTTTGATTGGGTTTTTCCGCAGTAAAGTCTCTGTTTAATATGTTTTCTGCAACCGGAAGGTTATGATTGGATTTGGTTGTCGCCTTATATTTCTTTACTACCTTTGACTTTAATCCGTTCTCTTTCATGATTTTGGCTACAAGTTTTCGATTCACTGGCGTTTCCGGTTTGCTTAGGTTTTCTGCGATTTTTGATGAACCTGGGATCCTTTTATTTTCATAGAAATTGTTCTTTACTGCTTCGGTCAGTTCTTTCCTGCGTATGCTTCTTTGGCTTTCCGGTCGTTTATCCCATGCATAATAATGTGCTTCTTGGAACATGAAGTGTTCTGCATAGCTTCGCTATTTTATGATTGACGGATTCAGCCTTGATAAACTTATACTTTTCTATTTCTGATTCTTGGCGAAGTAGGCTGCCGCTTTTTTAAATATTTCTATTTCTTCTTTAAGTTCTTTGTTTTCTTTTGCAAGTC
>CAYZDF010000144.1:0-3693 GCA_964477085.1 uncultured Gracilibacteraceae bacterium
GCGGATGAATACTAAACTCTGGCATTTTACATAACTCTATTAGCATCTCGAACTGCTGTTTGCCATCAAATCTCTTAATATTCTCAAGGAGTACGGTTCTTTTGTTTTTACCCTTTGTTACTTGCAGGTCCATCGATTCGTACGCTAATTTTACCCCATACTTAACGCTGTACTTTTGACAGAATCGAATAATGTTTGCGCCTGAAAGTCCCCCCTTTGTCTCACCAAACCAATTACAAGCATATGATATAAAAGTGTCATCGATTTTGTTACTCATGCTCTACCTCATTATTAGAGTGTTCATTATCAATATCAATTATTACATTATTGTATTTCTACTATATCCCAGAGTCTTTCTTGTTCTGGCTTGGATTGCCAGTACTCTAATATAGGCTGACCTTCTGGTAGTGGAAAAGCTACGCATAACAAATGGGTTGGTCTGCTCATCGCAACATAAGCGACCCGAAGCGCTTTACATATTGATTCATTTCTACGATCTGGATCTCTTCCACCTGTAGTAAAAAAACGAACCAGTCTTGTCGAATCATAAGCCCTATAGAAAGTATCGAGAAATAAAGTAGACGTGTGCGTCTCTCCCTTTACTGCATGCACTGAACCGACCTCAATCCGAATGTCCTGCCCATCAATAGAACCATGATATTCATTGTCTAAGTGCAAACCACTTTGGATTTCTTCAACCTCACAGTCAATGAATGACTGTATCTTACTAAAATCAGCTCCGAAAATAGGGAAGAAAAACTCGGCAACATAATTGATAATTTCATTTAACACACAAGTTGGGTATTGAAGCTCTTTGTTTGGACAATCTAATCCGCAGGCATGGCTCATAATTCTACGAGCCCATGATGATAACATGGCTAAAAGGCTGGAGAATTTATCTTGATCCCATTTACTCAAATACTCAATCAAGCTTGTTTTAGTATATGGCTTGCTTCTGTTGGAACTGTCATAAATCTCTGCTAGAGTAAGCATTCTAATCAGTGAGTTAATTAGCAAGTCAGAGACTTGTTTGACTTGGCGTACTCCTTCAGTGTGCTTTGGTTTCACCAGATATTGCCTAAGGCCATCAAAGAACATTTTTTTCTTGGTAGTTCGGTAATATTCTGGAAAGTAGGATGGAACTGTGAAGTGATTTGCATCGGAATTCTTTTTAACTATACGACCAACAGCTTTGTGAGGATTCTTACTTATGCCACACAGTCCATTGATGCCAATCAACTCAACAAATTTTGGTATTACGTCCAGAATTCTTGCATGTGAGTAAAATATTAGAACTGGCTTGATGTATCCACTCTGATATCCTTGAAGATTATGTTCTGGGAACTCAGCTATGTTTTTTATCGCACTAGCAACAAGAGGAGATAGCCGTTTTGAATTGTGGATTTTCATGTGAGGTTTTGCGTATACTTCCTTGCTCCAGGAACCTTCCTCAACATCATTATCGGCTGTTTCTGAGTTACTAAATATAGTTTGGTTGGGATCGCCTATCATCTGTATTACTGAATCAGAGAAAATTTTAATTATGATGTTATATGGTACTGCGGATGTATCCTGAGCCTCATCGACAAAAACATAATTGAACCGTTTACAAAATGCTCTTGATAAACTAGGTTCAACAGATAAATATAGCCGTCCTAATGTATATGCTTCGTCATAAAATAGAATGCCTTTCTTTATGGCACTTCTCTTTTTATTCATGACTTCATCACGAACGAATTTACTGTCATCTCCAATGAACTTCTGCGGAAACGTAAATGGAGTGCCGTTCTTATTAACCCATTTTGAATCAATGTAATCATAACGCAGATCTCTAACCAGTTCAAGGAAATGCGTGTTATGACAGGTCTTGTTCCATTTTCTAAGTTTTGAAGATATGTACGAATAAGCGATATCATCGTCAATTGTGCTTATACGATGACCATATTTCTTTACATACATCGGTTGAGCCAGGTACGAATCTATAAAACTCTGTATTGTTCCGCAGAAATTGGGATGTTCAAATAGAATTGAACCTTGTTTACCTAATTTCTCCTTTATCAGGTCAATAGCGACATTTGTATGAGTCAGTACACACATTCCTGACCCATCCTCAAAAGGCATGAACTTTGTTAGAATGTAAAGCTTAGCTACTAAAGCAGTCGTTTTCCCACTTCCCGGACAGGCAATTACATCTTTGCTCTCGAGGCAGCAAATAAACTCTCTGCTTTTCTCATCAAAATGCTCTCCGGGCTTTAATAGGATAGCTTCAGCTTCTTCAATATTAGCCAGGATGTTTTCTTCAGAAACGGGAATATTCATCAATCGATACCACAAGCAAACTTTATTGCTTCAATGATGTATGATAGCTCTGGATCACTTTTCATCTTTTGACGATAAGACTCTCTAATTCTACTATTAAGCTCTGGAGTTTTAAATGGAGCCAGCAAGATCTCAACCAAATTCTGTGCAGTAAGTGCCTTTGATAGACTGTTGTCACCATAGAACACTTTTGTTATTGATGTCGCGTCTTGATCATTTTTAGGAATTGTCCGGGAGTTATTGCTTTGATTCTTAGCTTTTACCATTGCTCTGAGAAAGCGCTTTTTAAGACAGCTTTTTGCTAAAGAGTATTCTAAAGTCCATTCGTTCTTTTTTGAACAGAATATGTTTTGATTTAGTTCAGATAGATCATCCCGTTTAGATAGCATATACTCCTTGAATTTTGGGTAATGACGAGCTTCCAAGACAGTTTTGTTATCAGTAGTAAGTGTATTGACATCAAAGCCTGAGAAACGCTCTGCAACTTTTCTTTTGAAATCATTTAGATCAGTTGATACTATAAAATCATCATCACCCAAGTCATAAGCATAGATTTTCTTTTTTTTGTCTCTATCGTTTAGAAATTCGAATGTCGGAATATCCCCATCGTATAACAAAGCCACTTTCATGTTCATAGGTTGTTGCCCTTCTTTGGGCTCAAAAATCTTAGCGTAACGCATTAAAGCTTTACTGCCAACATTAATAATCGAAACCCCAAATGAATATAATGGTCTTCCCAGTACTATCTCAGCAATTGCGGGAACTAGAAGGTTTTCGGAATCACCTTCAACAACAATAACACCCTTGCAGAAGAAGAGATTGGCTTTTGTATATTCAAGAAATCTACCTAGGAATTGCTTATCGTCACTCCCAAGATTAGAATAGTCCCTTATCGGATATACCGCCTTATCCTTACAAATTATGATGTTGTCGAGTTTTGTGCTGGCTCCGACCACCGTGCTATGTGTGGTCAGTATGAACTGCATATCTTTGCTTTGTTCAATAGCTCTAAGAACATTCATTTGATAATTAGGATGCAAATGCGCTTCAAGTTCTTCTACCGCAACCAATCTCAAACAAGGTGATTTATTATCTTCTATCATTATCATTTCTGCTGCCATGTACAACAGATTTAGAACACCTAAACTGGTCTGATCATGATCGACAGTTAGGTTAAGTTGCTGTAGTATTTGCCACAGTTTTGTTCCCATTGCAGTTACGTTTGGCTCTTTACGCTCACCAGAGAACATATTTAGATACTGTTTAATAGCTGAAGTGATTACATCCCCTGTTATAGGTGAATCAGATTCTTCCTCCTGGGGTTCTGAGGGTTTAAAGTATGATTCTATATCATGCTTGGCTTGTTTAGAAGCT
>CAYZDF010000145.1:0-3574 GCA_964477085.1 uncultured Gracilibacteraceae bacterium
CCATTATGTTAAATGGAAGGACCTAATTAAAGAAAAATCAGATTTTATTATATAATAAATTTATGAAATCCTATTCTTACATATAAAATGAAGATAAAACTACGTCGTATTGAAGTGTTTATGGCCGTGATCGAAAACGGCAGTTTTTCTGCTGCTGCTCATGCATTAGATGTTGCCCAATCTGCGGTCAGTATTACTATTAAAGAACTAGAAAAAGAATTGGGTACACAGCTTTTTATTCGCGCTAACCGCAAAGTTGAACTGACAGAAAGTGGTCGCCTCCTCAAGGAACGTGCAGCTCCTGTGATGAGTCTGTTGATGAATGTGAAGGATGAACTCAAGGATCTGGAAAATCTCTCTATAGGTCAATTACGTATTGCGGCTCCTGCGATGGTGACGCAATTTGCGCTCTCCCAAGTACTGCCGAAATTTATGGCGTTATATCCCAAAATTCATATTAAAGTTTATCAAGCTGGTGCCCTGGAAATTGAAGCTTTAGTGAAGAAAGAAGCTTTGGATTTAGGCTTGACCGTATATAAAGGCATAGAGCCTCAGGTTGAGACGGAATATCTGTGGGATTTAAAAAATGTAGCTTGTGTTTCAACCTCATTCCATCAACAACTTGTTCAAGCTGAAAGCATTTCCTGGGAAAAACTACTCACACAGCCCTTAGCGATCTATCCGACTGGATACCATCAACGGGATTTGCTTGAACGCCATTCAACCGCTTTAGGCATACCGTTGAATATTGTGTTGGAGTCAGAAAATCCGGCGCTTATTTTATCTGCTGTACGTTCAGGTTTGGCCATAACTACCTTACCTTTGGCTGCGCTTGAAAATGAGTCAGGTATTGTTCCACTGAAACTACCCCACCAGAAAGGTGATTCTTTAAAGGTCGGTGCATGTTGGTCATCTGACCGACCTCTCAGCAGTGCAGCAAAAACTTTACTGGAGTTCCTGAAAAGTTATTCCTCACCTTTCTAAAATGCTTAATTAATGCTCATTTGTAGCTGCTGATTTGGCTTGAACACGGGTCAGGAATTTTTCATGATCGATAATAAAACGCTCATGAGTTCCTTCACAAATCACATCTACTTCATCTCGGCAGATTACAGCAAAGGTTAATTTTTTCCCTTCAATATGCGTCAACGTCACTTCAGCAGTGACTTTCATGCCAACTGGAGTAGCCGCATTATGGCTGAGGTTGACATGTGTGCCGACCGTCCGTTGCTGAGGCTCAAGATAGGGATGCAGCGCTTCTACACAAGTCCATTCTACAAAACCCACCATATAGGCTGTGGCAAATACCGGTGGCATATCGGCAAAGCCAGTAAACTTCGTTGAGACTTGAGGAACTGTTAAGGATTCATCAACTATAATTTCTTGTGTATAGGTCAAGCCAGATGGGATATTGTTTGTCATATTTTTCCTTAAATTATGCAGCATTCACTTTTCCAGCCCGAATAGATAAAGGCCAGGTAATTTTTTTCTTGATAGCAGGATCTTTCCATTCAGCTAATAACGCTGTTCTAAATTGACAAACTGGATTAAAACCGAGGACTTTTTCAGCCTCTTTTACTGCAGACCAGGTATTAAAATAGCCCATTAATTCATCCAGATTCCAAAATGCCTGCATGTTGACCTCAGGAACCTCTACTTCGGGAAATGGAAAAGGCAAGTTTCGGTATCCGTCTTCAACATGCTTTCTTTCGGCAGGCCAATATGGACCAATGGTCTGATAATAGAATTGTTGAATAAGCGTATCGACAGAGCCTTCAACATGCAAAACACCATAAGTAATGAGGGCTAAAATCGCATTGGGCCGGGCAATACGCTGCACTTCCTGATAAAAACGATCCAGATCCAGCCAATGTGCAGCTTGTGCAACCGTAATCAGATCGACTGATTCATCTGGCAACCCGCTATCTTCAGCTAAAGCTGTTCGATAGATTACACCTTCCCATTTTTTGGCTTTTTCAATTTGAGCAGAACTTGCATCTGTTGCAACGACTTCATCAAATCTTTCTGCTAATAGCACTGAAAGCTGTCCTGTACCACAACCGCAATCTAGTACAAGATTTTGTGCTGGGCATAGATAGGCTAATTCATCTACCAAATCGATAGGATATACAGGACGGTAGGCTGCGTAGCCTTCAGAACCTTTAGAGAAATGATCCTTGAATTCTAAATCTTTCACGCTTTCATCCATTGTTTAATTTCATACCTATATGATAATCTAATATATATGATTTAACATATATATTTAATATATGGATTGTATGCGTTTTATATAGGGAATAGGCATGAGTACACAAGAGATTTATTCAACAGCATCACCATCCTATTCCCATCCTAAGACATTGATTTTCTGGGCATGCAGTTTAATTTTGGTCGCCTTTAATTTACGGACCATCTTTCCTAGTTTTGGTGCGTTAATGCCAGAAATTAGACAATCACTGAATCTCAGTTCGGGATTGGCCAGTTTAATCACCACATTACCTGTACTTTGTCTTGGTTTATTTGCACCTTTTGCACCGAAATTGGCACAAAAACTGGGAATTGAAAGAACAATATTTATCATCATGTTTGTTCTTACCATTGGTATTCTCTTACGAGGAACAGGAGAGCTTAGTGGTTTATTAATCGGTACGATTTTGGCCGGTGGCGCAATCGCGATTATTAATGTTTTACTACCTAGCCTGATTAAACGGGACTTTTCTCAATCTATTGGGCTAATGTCAGGTTTGTATGCGATGGCTCTATTAGGAGGTGCAGCTATTGCAGCAGGAACAACGCTCCCTTTACAGCAATTTTTTCATGGGGACTGGTCAAGCGCTTTAGCGATATGGGTAGTCCCTGCGATATTGGCTTGGCTTTTCTGGTTATTTCAATACCCACAACATAGCGTCCCCCTAAAAATCATTGCTCCTAAAATTCGTGGTCTGTGGCAATGCAAATTGGCATGGCAAGTCACGCTGTTTATGGTACTCCAATCAATGTACTCATTTACTGTATTTGGCTGGTTATCACCATTCCTCAGGGATCGGGGAATTGCTGTTTTTGATGCCAGCCTGATTGTATCGAGTTCTATCTTTTTACAAACTATCGCCTGTTTTCTGGCTCCGGTCATTGCTACCCGTCTTCCACATCAGTCATGGTTTAATGTCGTTGTGGTTTTACTGACTGTGATTGGCTTTATCGGCTGTTTGATGGCACCCTTACACACAATTTGGTTATGGGCGGTGATCCTGGGGCTGGGACAAGGGGCTTTAACCTCTATTGCGATGGCCATGATTGTTTTACGTTCAGAGAATACACATGTGGCAGCACAATTATCTAGTATGGTGCAAAGTGTCGGTTTTGGATTTGGTGCTTTTGGACCGTTGATGGTAGGACTGCTGTATCAGTCACCGGGCCATTTTATAAAGGTTGAAATCTTTTTAGCCTGCGTGGCACTTGCTTTAATTTATGTTGGTTTTAAGGCTGGGCAAGATCGGTATGTGTCTGTAGAAATAGTTTAGCATTCAGATCAATCTTAAAGATTTTCTAAAATTAACATAATACACCTTATACG
>CAYZDF010000146.1:0-3546 GCA_964477085.1 uncultured Gracilibacteraceae bacterium
CTCAGAATTTGTGTTACCCCCATTTTTGACCTGATTATTTTACATTATAGCACAGACAAAACTATCATCGGCCGATAAATGGTTTAGAATACATTGTTTTCTCTGTTTATAAAGCTTGACAATTTAGGAGAGCGTTTATATAATTGAGAAAATAACCACTATATACATTGTTTACATATTAGAAACATTCCGGAGCTGACTATAATCGCCAAGCTGAAAACAGTTCAGAATGCCTTGAGGCTGTTAGAATGTTTTTTAATTAAGGAGCAGTGGGGAGTGCGCGAGTTGGCCAAGAAGCTCGAGCTAAATCCTGCAGTTGCTCATAAAATACTGGTAACATTTGAAGAGTTTGGTTATGTTCATAAGCTTCCCGAAAACCAAAAATATGAATTAGGCATGAAAGTTTGGGAATTTGGGCTAGTAGTTCAGGATAAATTAAAGTTAAAAACTGTAGTCCAACCCATACTGGATCGATTAGCAGTAGAAACTAAAGAAACCATCTTTTTAACCAAGCTGGACAATCGGGAAGCTCTTACTATTGGCATGGCCGTAGGCCCGCAGAGCATAAAGTTTTCTGTTAAAGTTGGCACGAGATCACCCCTTCATGCCGGCGCGACAAGCAAAGTCATAATGGCTTATCTAAGCTACGAAGAACAAAAGGAAATAACTGCAAATGATCTGAAGAGATTCACACCTAACACCATAACCAATCCTGATGAACTCCTATTAGCCTTAAATGACATTCGCAACACCGGTTGGAGTTATTCAACCGGTGAATTTGATTATGAAACCGTTGGCTTTGCCTTTCCAATATTTGATGCCAGAAATAGAATAACGGGTTCTCTCTCAATTGCGGCGCCAAAATTCCGATTTGATTATGAATGTGCTATGACGTATTTGAATACTATGAAGAATAGTGCTCAGGAGATCCAGGACAAGATCAACAGGCTAAGCTTATTATCATAGATTTACGATGAAATAATAATGGAGTGGTTTATTTTGCAAGGTAATTTATTAAACTGCAAATTTACAGGAGGAATCGAAATTGGATATCAACATCGGTATTGAAATGAGAGACGAATACAAGAGATTGGAGTTGGCTAAAGGCGCGTTAAAGTTTGTAAGAGATTTTATGTTGGTAAGGCCTGGTGAAAATGTAGTCATTAATTACGACACTTATAATGATGAACGGGTAGTAAAAGCCTTGGCCCAAGCTGTTTTTGCGATCGATGGAGTTCCTTCAGTGATCTATACACCTGCCGGCACGGGTTTTTATGCACAGAGCAATCCGCCAGCCCCCTTAGCTGCAGCAGTATGCAGTGCTGATGTTTGGATTGAACTTGCTTATGCCCCGATCATGCACGGGAAAGCATATAACCAGGCTGTTGATGTTAACGGGGCCCGTTACATCTGTGCTACTGGTCTCGATGTTGAAATGCTTGTAAACTGTATTACTAAAATTGATCTCGATAAGGTCATAGAACTTGGAGAATATTTTAAGAAAACCATAGAAAGTGCCGACAATATCGTTATCATATCGAAGCATGGTACCAATCTGAAGGGTCGGATGGGTGGCCGCAAGGTTCGCCACTCTGGTATCAAAGCATCAGAAAAAGGTTATCCTGTAATGATGCCGGGGCAGACAAGTTGGTGCCCAATAGAAGAGAGCATTGAAGGCATCCTGGTTTTTGATGGTGCTGTATTTCCTCCGGAAAATTTGGGTGTTTTAAGGAACCCAGTAACGCTTGAATTCAAGGAAGGGCGGATTGTAAAAGTCAGTGGAAACGGACCGGAAGCAAAAATATATAAAGATTGGATTGATGGTTTTAAAGATCCAAACATGTACCGCATGGCTCATTTTTCACAGGGTTTCAATCCCGGTGTGACTAAGCTCACAGGTCGGATCGTGGAAGATGAGCGTGTTTTTGGTTGTATGGAATTTGGTATCGGTTCTCAGGGAGTGAAAGTTGGAGGCGCTCACTGGGGCGCTGCCTCGCATACTGACGGCACAGTCCTTTATCCAACAATGCTTTTGGATGGCGAACCATTCGAGGAAGACGGAGTGTATGTAGATGCACATGCCAGGGAAATATGTAAAGAGCTTGGTATAAGCGGCTACTAGAAATATTTTTAATAAACAAAATGAATGCTTTGTAACTTATGCTACGCAAATAATAAGAAAGAGTGATCCGTTATTATAAAGAAACTGAACGACTTAATCGATTCTTACAGGGATGACATCATCAATGATACGCAAAAGTTGTTAAGGCATAACAGCGTACTCGAAGAACCCGGAGAGGAAAACAAGCCTTTTGGACCGGCCATTGCAGCTGCCCTGGAGTGTTTCCTCAAAATAGCCGACGACATGGGTTTTAAGACACGAAATGTTGACGGTTATATGGGCGAAGTTGATTACGGCTCAAATGGTAAAAAAATTGGCATCATAGCGCACATTGACATTGTCCCTGCCTGTGAAGGTTGGACCTATCCGCCCTTTGCCGGTCAGATTATTAATGGCAAGATATATGGCCGCGGAACAATAGATGACAAAGGTCCTTTGGTTGCCAGCCTCTATGCTATAAAGGCGATCAAGGATAGCGGCTTACCAAACAGCAATCATGTCCGTTTGTTGGTTGGGTGTGATGAAGAAAGCGGTTTTCGCTGTATAAAGCATTATTTAACTGTTGAAGAGCAACCATGGGGCGGTTTTTCGCCTGATGGTGAATTCCCCGTCATCTACGGTGAAAAAGGCATTTTTCGTTTTAGGTGTGACGGCAGCTGGGCACAGTCAGTAAGTAATGAAGGTTTTTCGATTATTGAAATAACCGGAGGTAGTCGCCTTAACGTAGTGCCGGAAGAAGCTGTAGCTGTATTGAAAGCAAAAACCGAGCTGCATGCTCAGGCAAGGCGGTTACTTGTGGATAATAATGCAGAATCTCGTTTGAAACTCGATTCTGAAGGAGACGTCCTGAAGATAAGGGCCCAGGGTGAAAGCGCCCATTCGGCGATGCCCTGGCAGGGGTTGAATGCTATTAATCTGTTGCTTAACTTCTTGCACAAGTTATCCTTAGAACCAGTTGAGGCAAGGGAATATATCTATGCCCTTGCTTCTCTTTTTACGGATGGCTATAAAGGTGAAAAATTTGGGATTGCCTGCAGCAACGAAACCTTTGGTGAACTAACTCTTTCTTTCGCCGTATTAGATGTAGATGTCGAAAAAGGCAGCGCTTCCTTCGATCTGCGCTATCCCAACCTGGATGAAAGAGAATCGCTCTGGCAAAAAATATCTGAAACATGTAAAAACAATGGCTTGGAATTAAAGTTATTGCATGATAAACCGGGGTTATATATACCGGAAGAATCTGAGATGATTCAATGCCTTTTAAAAGCCTACCAGGATACCACTGGTAGAAAAGAGGAGCCGATTACTATCGGTGGGGGAACTTACAGCCGTGCTTTAAATAATTTTGTGGCTTATGGTCCCCTTTTCCCGGGGCAAAAAGAGCTGGCTCACGAAAAAGATGAGTATATAAGCGTTGAAGATTT
>CAYZDF010000147.1:0-3546 GCA_964477085.1 uncultured Gracilibacteraceae bacterium
TTGCCATTTCTTGGGCATCGTATATATGAACTATTCCCTCAGGCATTTGTAAAACATAGGTATGAACTGAAAGATATTCAGCTGGTCCTCTGCCAGTACTCCCAATCTGGCTTACAAAGGTTCCGTCAGCATTGTATAAGTACAAGACAGGCATGCTGGCTGCCTTCCCATTTATTAGCAATCGGCTGCTGTCTACTCTTGTTACCCGGATTATTTCGCCGATAAGGGCATCAGGATGATTCTCGAGAAGGATTGTACTATATGAGTCTAAAAAGTCGCTATATCTGAGAGAGTCTTTGAAGTTTATTGTTACAATCTTTGAGGCTTCGTCCGACAGGTGATCTCTTATACCACATGCAACAAGAGTAAAGACAATAATAAAGGTTAAGACTGTACGAGTAGCCATAGTCTCAGTTCTATTTAATGATAACAGACTAGCCTGCTAAACCAAGGAAAGCAAATATTCCGGCCAGTGTGATTCCAAAAGGCAATAACGTTAAGCCAATGCCAAGAATCCATGTCGCAATACCAAGGAAGAAACCTATCTGCGTCCATCTTCCTGCCTCCTTCGATGCATGGGCAGAACCGTCATAATCGCCTCTTGAGAACTTGGAATCAACCCCAGCAGCATAAACGACACCTACAATTCCAAAAGGCAGACAGCAAAAGAGAGTTACCAGTATCGATTCTATCAGCCAGGTTTTTGGCATTACAGGTCTTGAGTCGTAATATGTTGAACCGGTTTGACTGCGTGAACTGTACTTATGATCGGGTGGTATCATTCTGAACATCTCTTCCAGTTCAGGCAATTCACCCGCAGGTTTCCAGTCAGTCATCGGGTGACACCAAACAAGAGTATCACGCTTAATGTTTCTCTTCTTAAGCTCTTCAAGTGTTAGAGGTCCAAGCTTCACGCCTCCCTCAAGATAAAAGTAGTTTTGCATCGGTTTAAGGTTTCAGGTTGTTGATTTTACAGTATAATTGACTAAGTTTTTTTGTCTGATCTAATTAGAGATTAATCATTTACAGTTGCTAGTTTACTTTCAGATGTATATGTCCTTTTAGATTTCAATTACTACATATTTCTGATTATCCAGAATAAGACGATTGCTGCCAGGGCGATTTTTGCCGCCTTCGACCCATAGTATTTTGATCGTATTTCCTGTGCCCTGGGAGACCTGGTTCCCCAAAAATCAATAGCCAGTCCTGCAATCACATATGGAATCGACACCACCATCAGGAAATTCTCTTTCATTGCAGCCCACGGACTAAGGTGCAGCAGTTGGTGGATTGCCCTCTGTGACCCGCAGCCCGGACATTCAAGTCCGGTCAGCATCAGGAACGGGCACTTGGGAAATGCCAGGCCTTTGGCGGGATCGAAAACATAGTATACCCCTGCCAGAATTATCAGCGCCAGGAACAGCATTGCAAGTTTTGCGTTCCTAGAAAACCGAGGCGAATATTCCAGCTGTGACTCCAATTAATGTAAGGAATAGGATTACAAGATAGAAAATAATTGCCAGCCAGAAACCGATTTTTGTCCATTTCCCTGCTTCTCTTGATGCCTGTTCGGCGCCTGGATAATCACCTTCATAGTATTTTGAATCCACCCTTGCAGCGTAAACCAGTCCGGCAATTCCGAAAGGAAGACAGCAAAACAACATTACAAGAATCGATTCAACCAGCCAGGTTTTGGGCATGACAGGCCTTTGACCGGCAGGCGTTGCCCTTTGCTGACCCTCTGGTCTTGAGCTGATATCAGGAGGGATCAGGCTGAAGAGCTCTTCCAGTTCCGCCAGTTCACCCGCCGGCCTCCATTCAGGCATCGGGTGGCACCAGACCAAAGTGTTTCGTGTGAGGTTTTTCTTCCTGAGCTCCTCAAGTGTAAAGGGCCCCTGCCTACCCGCCGCAGTGGAAATGAAGTAGTTTTTCATGTGTGATTATTAAAGAGACCGTGAATTGAGAACATAGCTAAACTGAAAATCATGGCATTTTTATTCGGGTGAAACTAGTTGTTAAATCTTTCAATAATTGCTTCAAAGTACCCTTTGGTTTTTTCAGGAAACTCTTTCTGGTGCACAAAAACCATATCCGTCAACATGGTGCGGTTGGTCAAAAACAGATATGGAGTACTTAATTCGTCGACAGGAAAGTTTAATCTACCCACATTCATAACATGAATATTACTGTATCGGCTCCTAATATGAAATAAATCCGAGTAGTTATCATAAGAAGCAAGAATTATTCCCTTAATATGCGGATTCTGCTTGGTGAAATCCTCAAAATCCATTAAGGCCTCAGACACACATACATCACAATGCTTATCTGATATCCTCAAAATTAACACATGCCCAAAAACGAGACATTGATAGAATAGGGAGTCTGTCATATCTAAAAGGTTGACTTGTAATCCCTCTGATCTATACTGGTAATCAGAGGTTCTAAACAGTGTTGCTATTGCTTTTTCCGTTGGAAAATACTCCACTTCCTGCCGATCCGTCCTTTTTTGTAGAAGAATGATTACTACAAATACATTAATAAGTATTAGCAGGTAGAAAATAGCGTTTTTAAGTCTTGTAGACCTATCTAAATCGTTTATCTTCTTTTCCATATAATCTATTGTTTTAAATGAAAGACAAGAAGCTTATTTCTAATGTCGAATACTGCCTCATTTGAATTGTCTACCACATTAAAATAAAAGTTATTATCACAACTGCCAACAAATAGACCTACATCAGTCGTTAAATCGTTAACCAATGTGCTATAAAGGGTACAACTTTTATTCATCTTATCAATTAGACAATACCTAACTGTTCCAGAACCAGACAAAGCTGTTAAGAAAAGAAGGTACCTCTGAGATTCTGTGCCGAAACTCTTTGCGCAAATATACTCTGCCGTTAACTCATCAATTTCAGTATTCCCCCTTTCGTATGCAGGCAGTTTCAATTTGCCGAAATCAATATCAATGACAGTATTCAATCTATTCGCGTCAAAACTATAAAGTCGGTCATCGAATGATGACAATAGATTACTGCTTATCTCACTTCTGGTAAAAAAGAATTGGTTAAAGAACTGATAATTGTCGGGCTGTTCAAGGGTATGAATTATTGATAAATACCTTCCATTTCTATCGGCAAGATAAATTCCTCGTGGAAGGAACCCTTTATTATTCATATTCTTTTTCTCAATAGGAGAATAGTATATATAATTCCCTGTTTTCGTAATTGTGAAGTCCTCGAAAATCAGATCTACTTTTAACTTCTCCAAGAAGGAGCCATCAAGGTTATATTTGTAGATTGACATCTGAGATGCATCATAAAGATGAATGATACCATTTGCCCCATCAAATACATAGGAAGTAAGCGATACGTACTCTCCCGGCCCTCTGCCCTGACTTCCAACTTTGTTCAAATACCGACCATCCTTTTCAAAAAGGAACAATGACTTTTCATTCCCTGCCTTACCTAATACAATTAATCTGTTGTAATCTACTTTGGTTACACGAATTATTTCACCAATCGGGTCCTTGCTATCTACATCCAAGAC
>CAYZDF010000148.1:0-3488 GCA_964477085.1 uncultured Gracilibacteraceae bacterium
ACGAATCCGATGTTGCAAGGATTAAAGCAGATAAATATTTACTTTGCTTGGTTGATTATGCGCGAATAGGAGAACCAGGATATCAACCGGAATTTATCAGGAATCCATACGAAACTATTTTCAATGGTGAGGAGTGGCTTGTAAATGCCGCTTCATATAGAATACAAAAAATATAGAGACAGGCGCATTGGATGCGTCCGCCTCTGTGGTAATGCTTAGTTCGCATATATATCGGCCAACCGTTCTGAAATGGCTTTTATTACTGGTATACATACTGTGTTGCCAAGCAGATCAAATGCTTCGCTTTCTTTAAGAAAAGAAAGATCATAATCTTCAGGGAAACCACATAACCGCTGCCCTTCCCTAATAGAAAGCCTACGTAGGCCATCACCATCAACAACGCCCAAATGTGAGACATCCATTGCGACCAATGTTGGTGCGAGATCTGCTGGGTCGAGGATCTTAGTAAATTCAAAAGAAAGCTTACCTGCGACAATGTTATAACCTTTAGGCTTTGATTCATCTGGCACACGCCTGCCGTTTTGCTTCTTGCGGGGATGTTCCAGTGTTAGGTAACCCATATCAACAAGTTCATCGAGGAAACCCTTTAAATTGTCGTGCTGATAGAATGTTGAAATCTGCTTTTCGGTGAGTGGCATTCCGTCCATCCAATCGATTCCAATTTCTGCAGCCCATTTCCTTTTCCTTCTCTCAAGTAGTAGAAGATTTAAGAAATCAGATTGCTCTTTCGTGGTGTTTCCTTTTAATCCAATTTCCCAACTATGGATGTTATCGGTTCCGCCGCGCTTATCTTTGATTGCTTTTCCCACAACCTGCTCTGGAGTAAAGTGCGCAAACAGTTTTCTTGTGAATTCGGAATCTACGGTAGGTAGCCCATGTTCCATGATATCACCAAATACGGAAGTGTGTTCTTCAAAGTTATCCAGTGATATGTGGGCATCTTTTGTACCTACGATATATACTCTTTTTCGAGATTGTGCCAAACCAAAAAACTGACTGTCTATTAACCGGTAGGAAACATAGTAATTGAGTTTCTTAAGGTGATCAATGATGATAGATAAGGTTCTACCGTCATCGTGGTTAATTAGTCCCTCAACATTTTCTAATAGGAAACCATATGGCTGTTTTTCTTTTAGGATGCGCTCGATTTCGAAGAAAAGTGTGCCGCGTGTATCCTCGAATCCGAGTCCTAATCCGGCAGCTGAAAATGGCTGACATGGAAATCCGGCAAGTAAAAAATCGAAATCTTTAATATCAGCTGCAGATATTTGCGTGATGTCTCCAGCAACTTCTTCATCATTGAAGTAATTTTTATATGCTTTAATTGCGTATTCCTTTATTTCGCTACTGAAAACACAGACTGGATCGAATCCCTTTTCTCTAAAGGCGCTCTCGAAGCCGATGCGGATTCCCCCGAGCCCAGCGAAAAGGTCTATAAATTTAACGGTTTTGTCTTGTGTGCGCTTTCTACGTGCAATCTGAGAACTTATAAGGTCAATGCACTTTTCAGAAAAACTGTTCCCGTTTGCAAACTTATCAATTTCACTTTGTAATGTGGGTGTTATGTAAATGGTCTTTGCGATTTTCTTTTCGCTTTCGGGAAGTGGGGTTCTCCCTGATCCTTCCCTTTTACCTCCGCGTTGTGGCATAGTCATATCTCCTTCGTGTATCTCAACAAGGCTATTATAACACATTGAATTTGATTTTGCAATGCCCATTTTCAAATATAATGCTCGAAATCAAGTAAAGATAATTTCATAAAAAATCCGCAGATCTATTGACATCTTCCGAAGAATCAATTATAATACAATTACGCTTAAAAGCGTAATTGCGAAAGGAGGAAAAGTAAATGGCAGGTGAATTTGGAGCTTTCATCGCACAAAAGCGCCTTGAAAAGGATGTCAAGCTAAAACCAATTGCAGACAAGTTGGGAGTATCTGTAACCTATCTTTCCGATATTATCAAAGGCCGGAGAAATCCGCCGGATATTGAAGGATTGGAAGCACTGGCGACAGTTTTAAACTTGAGTGAAGAAGAACGCGAGGAAATGCTCGATCTTGCAGGAAGGGAACGTAATCAGGTATCTCCTGATTTACCTGAGTACATTATGGATGAAGCTCTCCCCAATGCACGTGCTGCACTTCGCAGGGCCAAAAGTCAGGGACTTGGAGATGATTTCTGGCAAGAAGTTAACGAAATCATCGACAAGAGAAACGGAGGCTAATAATGGATTACAACGGTCGTAAGCTCGTACCATATATACCACCAGCCGAATACGACAAGGTCGCGTACGAGTTTCTGGAGCAATTCTATCCAGATGCATTAAAAAACCCAATGCCTGTTCCGATTGAAGAAATTGCAAGGACAGGACTTGGGTTGGATGTTCGTTATGTATGCCTATCAGAGGAACTTGATATTTATGGAATGACGATTTTCACTGATGGAGCCGTAGAAGTGTATGATCTTGATGAGAGGCTATACGATACCAGGATCTTTAAGGCGAAGACAGTACTGATTGATCCGGAGGCAGTTAAGAAGACGAATACTGGTTGTAAAAACAACACTATTGCGCATGAGTGTGTTCATTGGTACAAGCATCGTTATTATTATAAAATGCAGAAGCTGTCCCTCCCGAGATACGCTAATTATTGTAAGTGTCATGTTGACCAGTTGCCAGAATCTAAGGACGAAGAAAACATCATGGAATCGCAAGCCATCGGGATTGCACCAAGGATTCTGATGCCGAAGAATACTTTTATTGAAGCTGCAGAACATCTTGGCATATCATATGGCAAGGACAACAGGATAGCTATCAGCACCCTGGCGGACTTTTATGGCGTGTCCAAACAGTCTGTAGAAATACGTCTTGAAGAATGCAGCTTATTGTGACTCTTGCTGCAGCAATGTGGTAAGAGTCTTTTTTTTACCAACAAAGTACGCATTTAAGCGTAACAGCTAAATTGTGGAGGTGATGATTATTACTTATTTGGGAAAGGAGGATGCGATGGGTGATACCATTCCACGATTGTCTTGGCCGATTAGCGTGTATGGGAAATCCCGAAACAGGATTGGTGGAGTGCCTCTATAAGGGAAATAAAACCAGTGCAGTTCTTGCGATTGGTGAAACTTTTACTGTTGAGCGACAAGACATAGTAACAATCATTACGAGAGTTGCTGTACACGATTTTAAGGTCGAGAGCCGGAAAAAGGCGGCATAAGTCACAATTTCATACTGAGATCCGCAGAGCTGCTTGACGGCCTGGATTAGTTCAAAACTCATTATGGGTGAACTATATCCAAGCCGTTTTGCTTTGTCTCTACGGATGAAAACGGCTCCTGCGGATTCCAAAGAATCTGAAAGGAGTCATTTTCATGCAAAGAAACAAAGATTCAAAGAAACGCAAGAGTGGGTTCAATCCCAACCGCGCCTGTTACCTGTCCTCGGATGGCAAGTATTACTGCTACGA
>CAYZDF010000149.1:0-3451 GCA_964477085.1 uncultured Gracilibacteraceae bacterium
AGCTCAATCGCTCTGCGACCGACCTGCTTTGCCCAACGAGACACAAGCATGTTATTGGCAGCACGCTCCCAGTCTCCGGCTTTGACAAATGCCAGAGTGTTCTTGAAGCCTAGCAGACCGGAAATACCGAGATTAAAGCACATATTGAGCAGCACAGATTTCCGCACTTCATCAAGACCATTGTAGGTATCGGGAATCCTTGCCTGAAGCTGCTTCTCGCAGTTCATGATGTCATTGATTAGCATGATGTAAGCTTCGGATTCGGTTATCCCACAATCATCGAGATTACGACCGATACCAATCGTCAGTTTGCCTGCAGTGCAACGGTATGGTTTCAGCCGCAGACCTTCGTGTCTGACAAGCTGTGACTTGATTCTATCCATCAGTTTCGCTTCCATTTATGCTCCTTGAAGTTTATGGATCATCGATCCGGAGCAAGAAAAGCACTCCCCTGTATTCTCACAAATACGGATGCATAAGGATGCGACTGTTTATTATACGGGGAACTGGTTTTTCTGGAAAAAAAAGACTTGACATCAAGAATAGCACATTAGAATCGGGAAAAATCGATAAGGAGTAAATCATGGACTTTTCAGTTTTCTTTTCGAGCGGAACGGTTAAGAAGGTAAAAGCATCAGATTGGAGAAAAACAGTTGGGGCAGGCGGCATATGGGACTCTGCTACTGCCATAACGTCAGGAGCTATTCTTGATGTCAGCGGACATGACGTACTTGTTCTAAAGGACAATCAAATCATCAAGATACTGCTTGAAACCTCGATCAATGAAAAAGAAGTTGGAATATTTGTGCCGGCAGGTTTTGAAAATATGGTCGTCACAGATGTTGCTGGTACTGTTAAAAGGTTAAAGTACGATGAACAGACTTATGATGCAAAAATCAGTTATGTTTTATCAGATCCAAATTCCATAAGTGTCTCCATTAATGATCAATTGCTTGCGGGCGATTTGATTGCTTTTGACGAACAATCCTCTATAGAAATCGAGTTCACATTGGGTGATTACAACGTGTATATGAAAACGGGATTTGACATTATTGGCTTATCTAATGTTTGGTAGTCTCTCCTATGCCTGAACGAGTTCTTACTTCAGCATTCGTCCCCTTATCCTATGGTGCTGATAAAGGATTGTTTTTAGCCAAGGAAAACAAGATCAGTCTAATAAGCGACGATCTCTTTAATGAGGTGTCAAAGATATCAAATAGACCGGATCATAGTGAGGATTACCTTCTGAGCATTATGACTCCCTCGCTAATTGATACGCTGTTCTTTGACACCTCTGAGGTAATACATAATTTGCACAGCAAACCACATATACCTAGAGATTGTTATCATGTAACAATTGAGCTTACGAAAAAATGCAATTTGAGATGCAGATACTGTTTTAGTTCTCATTTGGATAACACAATCGATAATTGTGACTTTAATAGCAACAACATCTCACAAATGACAGATTATTTGGTGCGAATAGCTGGATCACGGCATGTTAGCATGTCATTTTACGGTGGAGAGCCATTACTTAACTATAACATAATTAATAAAATACTAAATGACGCGAAGATCAAAGGCATGAAACTCAGTTCGGTTTCACTAACGACAAATTTGACTATCCTAAATGAGGATGTTATAAGCATCTTAATCAAACACAATATTAAACTTCTTGTTAGTTTGGATGGATACGCGGAAATACACGATTTGAATCGATTATTTATGACTGGAAAAGGCAGCCATGCCATTGTTGTTAGAAATCTTAGGAAGTTAATGAATAGCGGTTTCAATAAAGACAATTTAAACATAAACTGTGTAGTAAGTCCTTTTACTGATTTATCTAAGCTGATAGACTATATATCTACGGAGCTCTCCTCCCTGATAGATGGCGATGTGTTTTCGAAAATAGGATTTAGTTTTATTTGTGAGAATAACTCTTCTAAAAGATACATTGACACTGTCCCTCAAGAGTGCAGGTTGCCAACTTCCCTAGACTACGAAGCTATAATTAATGCGCTAGATATTTTCAACGTTTATGCGAACATTATTAAAACACCTGAGCAGTTATTCGTGAGAAATATATGGAAAAAGAGAATCGATAAAGTACTCATTATGCTGTTTGGGCAAATTGATAATTACGATATAAGTGTAAATCTATGCTATCCTGGCGATACACAATGCTATGTTTCAACCGAGGGGAAAGTATACACTTGTAATTTCTTGTGCAATCAAGATGAACTGCAAATTGGCACATTGGAGCAAGGGCTAATAGAACCTTATTGTGAAAACTTATTTTTGGCTTCGCAGAGATTACTGGAACAATGCCACTTCTGCTGGAATAAATTGTTTTGCTCTCCCTGCTTAGCAAGGATGTATGATTACGGTAGGAACAGCATTGATAAGGATTATTTCATTAGAAACCATTGTGTAGGAGAAAAAGAGCTTTCTTCTGTAATCTTGAACAGTGTTTTTAAACTCGTAAGAACAAGATATGACCAAATTCCCCAAATACTATCTAACATATAGGAGTATATTATGACTCATACAAGAGTGCGACTCGACATCGGTAATATTAATACTACAGCTATAGCTGGAATTGTAATAAGTAGAAGACCGGAGTTAGAGTCCATTATTCCAAATCATCACGGAGCAATTGAAGATTTAGTAGATGATTTAAGGAATCCATTAAATATTGGACAAACTAACACTTCGACGTTTTATGTTCGAGATATTCTTCACTGCTTACCCTTTAATGGTGGCATATGGAATAGGGTCAGAAAGTGGATTGATAGAATAAATGCCGTTTGTGAAAACGGAGGCGCGGCAGCTTGTTCGGCAGCGCAAACATGTACAGACGAATCTAACGAGCATCTTCTATATACGCAACATCATCACCAAATTGGTCGCGCAGTTGGATCTTCTGCTCCACTTGATCACTAGATTATATCGGTTGCTCTGAACTATTTGATGAACAGGGAGTTTTGTTCATTAAAGGAGAAATTTACATGGAATATATGGTAAAATTGGCTATCCTGCTTACTTTGATGTTTAGTCTGTTAAATGCAACAGAGCTTACAGTAATAAATAGTAGTCTCCCAAGTGTTTTTCTCTCATCACTAGCTTTCGGCGATTATGATCAAGACGGCAATATGGACTTGGTACTTTCTGGCTCAACTGCTCAGGGTAATGTAACACGAGTATACAATAATGTTGCAGGAGACTTTATTTTGGCTGATATTGCTCTTCCGGGGCTTAGTGCATCCAGCGTTACTTGGGTAGATTTTGATAATGACGGGGATCTGGACTTGTTTATTGCCGGTAGGATGGATAACCAGCAGATAGTTAGCAGGTTATACAGAAACACCGATGGCAGTTTCGTCGATACGGGTTTCCACTTCACTCCTGTAGCGAATGCATCTTGTGATTGGGGCGATGTGAATAACGACGG
>CAYZDF010000150.1:0-3265 GCA_964477085.1 uncultured Gracilibacteraceae bacterium
CGGCGAGGGCGATCTGGTGGTTATGGATATAGAGACGTTTACCCGCCGGGAGAAAGGGGCGTAGAGATTTTGACCTCTCCTCCACATCTAGATTATCTAAAGAAATTATGGTATAATATCTTTAGGACGAAGGGGGGTTGATCATATGCCAATCATTAAGTCCAGCACAGACTTGAGAAACAACTATAATGAGATATCCAAGTTTTGCCACGAGAGCAGGGAGCCAATATTCATTACCAAGAACGGTCAGGGGGACTTGGCTGTTATGAGTATAGAGACCTACGAGATGCTCAATGGCAAACTTGAATTATACCGTTTGCTCGACGAGGGCAGGGCTGCGGTTAAAGAGGGCCGGAAACGCCCGCTCGCGGATGTCATGCGCGACATCCGACAGGAGATAGCCGATGGTGAAATATAGGGTTGAAGTATCGGAACCAGCAGAAAGCGACCTTCGTGATATTGTCCGGTATATTTCTGCGCAGTTGTCGGCTCCAATGACTGCTGCGAAGATGATGGATGCCATGGAGGAGGCCATCGCGGGTATGGCCGATATGCCGAAAAAATGCCCTCCCGTTAAGGACGAACGGTTGGCGTCGATGGGTTATCGCAAGCTAGTAGTGAAGAATTATATTATTTTCATCACAATCGATGAGATTTCAAAGGTCGTTGATGTCGAAAGAATACTTTACGTGAGGCGCGATTGGCTCCGAATTTTGTAGAATGGTCACCTTTACCTTCCCAATCACCCGGAATATGGCGAAATGAAGGAATGGGCAAAGTATTGGACAATAGAGCTGGCTGATTGGAAAAGAGTGGAACAGATATTTCTCTTTGGTTCATATGCAACTGGCATACCACATGCTGACTCGGACTTAATAAAAAAAAACAATATAATATTAACAGATCCCGCCCGCACCTCTTAACAATGTGTCCCAGGGTGGGCCGTTTTATTTTAAGGGGTATAAAGCGACTTGAATTTGTTGGCACTATCAACTCCAGACATGTTGAAACCGTAGCTCTGCTTGAACGAAATTAGCTAATAATATCAAAGGTTTCAGAAGATACATAAATCATATGCCGTTATCGGAACAACATTGACAATATTCCTATAACGGTATAATATATTTGTGAGGTGATTTTTTATGAAATATATGAGCTCTAAAGAAGCAAGTGAGAAGTGGAAAATAAGTGATCGTCGGATTCGAGTGCTTTGCAATGAGGGGCGTATCGAAGGTGCTATAAAAACTGGGCGAAATTGGTCTATACCTACCGATGCTACTAAACCTGCGGACGCAAGGGAAACAAGTAAGAAGAGCTACATTGGATTGGACCTTGACTTCAGTTATATAGATTCACTTAAAGAAGCTATAGACGAGCGCAGACCTTTTTCCAAAGGACTTGCCAATTCGCTGCAGGAGAAACTCATTGTTGAATGGACATATAATAGCAATGCCATAGAGGGGAATACTCTGACATTGGCAGAGACCAAAGTTGTTCTTGAAGGAATTACCATTGGTGGGAAAAGTATGGTGGAACATCTAGAAGTAATTAACCATCGTGAAGCTATCCTTTTTGTTAGAGATTTAACTGCTAATAAAGAACCTCTTAGTGAATGGAGCATCAAGAATATCCATACTCTAATATTGAAAGAAATTGATAATGCGAACGCCGGTAAATATCGTAAAGAGAATGTTGTAATAAGCGGGGCCAAGCATGTTCCACCCAAGCATTATGAAATTGGAGATTTGATGCAAAAACTTATTGGGGAATATCAAAATGAATGGGGGGATTTTCATCCCGTTGTGAGGGCAACATTGTTACATGGAGAGTTTGTGAAAATTCATTCATTCATTGATGGGAATGGCAGGACCTCCAGATTGCTTCTCAATTTTGAGTTAATTAAAAATGGATACCCTCCAATTATAATAAAAAATGAGGATCGGGTAAGATACTACGATGCTCTTGATCTGGCACATACAACTATGAATTATGAGTCATTCATAAAGCTAGTGTCAGAACTGGTGATTGAGTCAGAAAAACTATGGCTATCTGTATTGGATTAAAAACTATGGTTAAGTTTTGTAATAGAATCCAATCATTAACATTCACTTGTTAAATTGTATAAGAGTAATGTGATACCGCACGTAATGCAGGCACAATTACCTACAAAAAGATGTTTGGAGAATATGCAATTTACTGCCATGGAAAAGTACTGGGGTTGATTTGCGATAATCAGGTGTTTATCAAGCATACACCTGCTGGAGATAAGTTATTACCAAACGCACAGCGCCTGTCCCCATATAATGGAGCGAAACCATATATTGTATTAGAGGATCTTGACAACAAAGAATTTTTGGCGGGATTTATTTCATCTACCTGCGAGGAACTACCACTGCCAAAGCCTAAGAAGAAAAAGGAGTAGGTGCTGGCAAGAGTTATGATGATTTTCTGAAATAATTGTAGATATGGTTCACTTTATGTTTAGCTATTTTAACAAAGGAAAGAGTTAAAATAGCTAAAGTAGCTCCTAGAACATCTACCAGTAGTGCATATTGTAGAGTTGTGATACTGATTAAAAGGGCTCCAAGCATTGGTCCGAAAATTGCCCATTCCGCAGATTATACCACGCCTACCACTCTGAGAGAGAGCATCTATTATCATTTTAGAGAGCGCCTCTTTCTGTTCAGCATGAAATACACTGCCGAAACCACATATTTTCTCATTTTGTTAAAGGTTAGCAGCAAATGGTGTTATGAAACGTTTATCCAAATAACTAAGCAAGCCCCACAGCAAACAGTAATAACGATAATCACAGCGGAAGTACGCCAGCCGGATTTAATAATAATTCGTCGCGATAGGTTGTCAATAATCACGAAACGGGGAATTGAAGGGCCGCCTGACTTGATTGTAGAAGTACTATCACCCTTCTTCAGCCAAACGTGATAGGCAACAAAAATTACTTGTCTATGCAAAATATCGCATTCCTGAATACTGGATCGTAGATATCAATAATGAACTGCTTGAACAATATCTGCTTATAGGTCACCAGTACTAATCATGCGATGTTAGGAAAAGAATTGTTTTATAAGGAGATGAAAATATGCAGATTGCACTTACTAAAAAACTATCGGAGGCCATGGGCGTAAATCCTCCAGCGGCACATGAAGATGGAAATCCACTTTTTTCTTGGACAGCAAATTGGACAAAGGTTTGGGATAATCGTAGAGCAGAGGATATGCCTGTGTTGGTTAACAACGCAACGCGC
>CAYZDF010000151.1:0-3225 GCA_964477085.1 uncultured Gracilibacteraceae bacterium
TTGATCAGGAGCCATCTTACGATGTTCCTAATGATGTCAAGAAAAGGTTCCCTGACAGTTCATTAAGTGTAATTTGGCCTTTCGATGAAGATGGGGTACAGAAAAATTGGCATTATGCAGCACCAAGGGCAAAAGACGAACTTAAGCTGGGGAAACTCTCTGTACGGGAACAGAAATACGGCTGGCAAGTGTACTACCAACTTAGGGAAAGGAATTCAAAAAAATATAAAACTGTGTGGACTGGTTCCCATCTTGATGCAAGTACCCATGGGACAGAACTTCTCACTAAAATATTAAATCGGGGACAAGCATTTGATTTTCCGAAATCTCTATATGCTGTTTTGCAATGCTTATATGCTTCTGTTAAGGATAATCCCAGCGCTCTTATTGTTGACTTTTTCGCCGGTAGTGGAACGACTCTTCATGCTGTTAATTTGCTGAACGCTGAGGACAATGGAAAACGGCGATGCATCCTTGTAACAAACAACGAAGTCTCTGAAGCCGAAGCCCAACTATTGACTGAACGTGGATACCAGCCGGGTGATCCAGAATGGGAAAAGCACGGCATTTGCCGTTCGGTGACTTGGCCGCGCACGGAGTACAGCATCCTCGGCAAACGGGCTGATGATACGGTGCTTTCAGGCGAATATTTTACAAACCAAACAACGACAAAAGAAGTCAATCGCTCGTTCTATCAGCTTGGCTTTGTTGAAAATCCTGCATCACTTACCCCTGCTGCGAAAAAGCAGATTGTTGCTCTCATCGGTAAGGATAAGCTGCCGCAGTCTCTCGTGAAAGCAGACAGCCGTTTCATTGTATCAGAAAAGCATACAGCGTCCGTGTTGTTTGACCCTGACGCTGCTGATGAATGGCTCAATACCCTTGAGGATCAGGAGCATATAACCGATTTCTATATCGTGGCAAAAGACAGCCGAACATATAATAACCTCAGACAAAAGGTCGTGAACCTTCTCGGTACGGTCACGGTAACCGAACCGCTGAAGCGCCCGATGAGCGAAGGTTTCGCCGCTAATGTAGAATACTTCAAACTTGGCTTTCTTGACAAAAACAGCGTGTCGCTCGGTCAGCAATTCTCCGAGATTCTTCCCTTGCTATGGCTGAAAGCTGGAGCGATTGGCAAGCGCCCCGAGCTGGACAGTGCGGAACTGCCGAATATGTTGATTTTGCCGCAGAACTCTTTTGCAGTTCTCCTTGATGAAGACTGCTACGGTAAATTTGCCGAAGATTTGCTGGAAACGAAAAATATTGGTACGGTATATTTTGTTACAAACTCTGAGGAAGCGTTCAGAGAGATGTCGGATGGTATTGGGATCGAGCAAACTTATCAGCTATACCGCGACTATATTGATAATTTCGTAATCGGGAGCAGGAGGAATAATCTATGAGAGCAACGTTATTTCCGTTTCAAGAATCGGCACTTGCCGACTTGCACGAGAAGATAAAAAAAGCACATGCCTATTGGAGTGAAAAAGATCCTCAGGTCATTTCGTTTACTGCTCCCACAGGTGCCGGTAAGACAATTATTATGACCGCTTTATTTGAAGATATTATCTTCGGCCATGCCTATGGAGTAGCGGAGCCGGATTCTGTTTTCGTTTGGCTTTCGGATATGCCGGAACTCAATGAGCAGACACGTTTGAAAATTGAAAGCAAATCGGAAAAATTTCGCGCAAGGGACATTCGGGTAATTGACTCGACTTTCGATGCAGAGTATTTTTCCCCCGGCGGCATCTATTTTCTGAACACACAGAAGCTCGGTTCGGACAAGCTGCTCACGCAAAAATCCAATTTGCGTGAATACACGATTTGGGAAACAATTGCAAATACTGCGGAGCGTCAGCCCAAGTCCTTTTATGTTGTAATCGATGAAGCGCATAGAGGAACATTTACTTCCTCACAGGCCGAAAACAAAGCGCAATCTATCATGCAGAAATTTGTTAAGGGCAGTAAAGAAGATACTCTCCCTGTTATGCCGCTTATTATCGGAGTGACCGCTACACCTCAACGGTTTCAAAAGCTTGTGGCCGATACAACATCTACTATACAAAAAGTTGTCGTTCCTCCTGAAGATGTGCGAGAATCCGGTCTTTTGAAAGACAGAGTTATTATTCACTTCCCCGACATTGCAATCGGTGCCGATATGACGATGTTTAAGGAAGCGGTTGCCAATTGGAAGAAGAAATGTGAACGGTGGCAGTCTTATTGTGACCGCGAGGAAATTAAGAAACCCGTCCGCCCTGTTCTTGTCATTCAGGTTGAGGATGGAAATGAACGGGAAATCACTCAAACAGATTTGGATTCCTGCATCTCCATACTTGAAGATGCGATCGGGCGCAGACTTCAAGCCGGAGAAGTTGTTCATACGTTTGATAAACACGAGACCATTAAAAGGCATGGGCTGGATATACGCAGGGTGGATGCTTCCCGCATTGAAGAAGATGAAAAGGCTCTCGTTGTGTTCTTTAAAATGAATCTTTCCACTGGCTGGGACTGCCCTCGTGCCGAAACAATGATGTCGTTCCGACACGCAAATGATTATACTTATATCGCTCAATTGCTCGGACGTATGATACGTACCCCGCTTGCCCGTCGTGTGGAGTCTGATGCCGAACTGAACAATGTAGGTCTATTTCTTCCTTTTTTTGATGAAAAAACAGTCAAAATGGTGGAGCAGGCATTGCGCGACAGTGAGGCAATTGTTCCTGCTGAAACCGGATCGCATAAGGAGCTCATCACCCTGAAACGTGATCCTGCATTTGCCGATGTATTTAGCGATATGAATTTAATAACCTATCGCATAGATTCCGCGAGGAAACAACCCGCACTCCGCAGACTGATTGCGCTTGCCCGTGCGCTAACGCAGGACATGATTGCCCCTGAAGCTCGAAAAAGCACACTGAAAAAGGTGCTTGATGAGTTTGAATCGGAAATAGCCGAATTGAAGAAAAGCGGCAAATTTGAAGAGATCTCTAAAGCTGTTACAGGCTTGGCGCTGCGAACGCTTACCATAGATTACGGCAGCGGCGCAGAAGGGACGACAGACAACATATCAGAAATTGTGGAGCTCTCAGAATTTGATATCAACAATCTCTTTGAACGGGCGGGAAAAGTGCTCGGCGAGGGTTTGCACAAGGAATATTGGGTCCGTCACGCTGTCCGTGATTTTAAGGATGTAAAAACAGAAATCATTGTGTTGACAAACGA
>CAYZDF010000152.1:0-3202 GCA_964477085.1 uncultured Gracilibacteraceae bacterium
CTCATAGCTGTTTTTGCTGCCGTGGCGGCAATGGTTGCTCTCTGTTTTACCACGGTAGCCCAATTTTATATGATGGAAACTGTGGATCCTGATTTCCTTTCCGACAACTCTGTTAAGGTTGAAATTCATCAAAGTAACGATGGTGAGCCCTTAGTTCAAACAAAGGACTTGCTTGAGTACTTCTCTTTACAGGGCGGAAGTTTGATTGTTTATAGGAGTTATCCCATTGCAAACGGAAAGGCTGTTTTCCTTTCCGCCGATACTGGATTTAAGCCGAATATCATTGAGGGACGCAGTTTCTCTACGGATGACTTTGAGCAGCAGGCAGCAGTGGCACTTATCGATGCAAGAATCCGTGACAGATGCATTGAGAGAGATGGGGAGCTTTATTTTCTGCATGAAGGTAATGAATACAAGGTCGTCGGTATCTATAAAACCCCAACTGCAAGACAATACGGAGGGTGGGGCGATACTTCCGGTGCCTTATACTATGTGAACATGGCTGCCGCAATAGGTAAAAATCTTGACACGCCTCTTAACGGCATTTATTCCATAGACGCAAAGGAGAAAAGCATGAATTCCTTTGACGGACTTATGACATATGCTAAAAAAATCAATCCGGAAATCAATATGCGAGCCGAAGTAACCACAGCTTCAACGTCCCAACATCTTATCCAATCCATTCGCAACACACAGGTCTTAATCATAGCGTTCGCATTAACGATTATTCTAGTTTTATTAAATGTTTTCAGTACGACATATTACTGGCTTGAGGGTAGATATAAGGAATTGGCAGTAAGAATCATGTCTGGTGCCAGAACACCCAGCCTTCGCGGGATGCTGCTTCGTGATTATCTCCTCATTGTCACCATCGGCTATGGTATCGGTTTGGCGCTGGCAATAATAATCATAAAAGCAGGCTGGTTTCCCTTTATTGGTGAAAGCGTTCATATGTCCGCAGTTGTTGTGGGTTATCTGCTTTGTTTGGCAGCGGGAACCGTTACTGGGTCGATCGCCTTGGTTTTACGCTTGAAACAAGAAATCATCACACAGATAAGGGGGTGAGGATTTGGAACAACTAAGATACGCCTGGGAAGATATAAAAGATCAAAAAATACGGATCTTTGTACTTTTTGTTCAGATAACTGCCGCTTTGGTACTGTTTAGCTTCATTGTTTTAATTGCCCTACATATAGGCAGTTACAGGGACAAATTGAATGAAATCATTAAAGACCAGGAAATTTATTTGATTCGTGACCTAACCGACCAAAGCAGATACGATCAAATCGTAACAAATCCTGACAGTTCGGTTAAGCTCCAGAAACTCTATCAGTTTATGAAGTATGACCCTTTATTTGATACCTATACAGCCGATGCTCAACATTTCATGTGGCTAGACGAGGACAAGCCCGACAACTCCTTAGCCGTTCACTACAATCCACCCAGTAAGGGCTATAATCTATTGAAAATTGATGATAAGTTTATGGACGTATACAAACTGCAATGTGTAGAGGGATCGCTTTTCACAAAAGAGGATTTTTCAAGTACGGGAGAAAGTACCCCGCTCTTGTTGGGTTATGATTTTCGTCGTTTTTATCAGTTAGGTGACATGATCGAAGATTATAGAGGCTTTCGTTACCATGTGGTTGGCTTTTTAGAGCAATCGTCTTATTTTATTCAACCCGGTAAAAGTGGTGAAATATACTCACTCGACACATGGTTTGTCATTCCTGTTAGACCGGATCTCGATGATTCTTATTCTAGTGCTATTATGACAACCTATATCATTACTAATGACCCGTCTCATTTGCAGAGAATACAACAGAAGTCGACTGAGCTTGGGTTGTTTACTTTTGAGTTCAGAAGTTTTTCTGAACAGATGCGACGGATACAAGAGGATCATGATCTTCAAATCAAGATTCTTGCCTTAATATTTTCGGTTGTGCTTCTGTTCAGTATGATTGGCCTCATCTCCAACCTTGTGCAGTTTATTGATACCCACACAAAAGAATTTGCCATTCATATGCTCTGCGGAGGCCAGGTATCATCAATCATCCGCCGGATTCTAACACAAATCATCTTAATGCTCATCCTGGCCAATGTGATTGTACTTGCAATCCATGGAGCCAGCTCCATAACCCTTGCGACCATCGCCTTTGGTTTAGTGATTGGATCGCTCATCGTGCTTTACCCGGCAATAAAACTGTCGGCAATGGGAATAAATGAACTGCTTAGAAGGAGTGAGTAACATGAGTATTATTAAAGTGGATAATCTTGTCAAAACATATGGTAGCGGCGAAGCAGAAGTAAAAGCGCTGCAAGGAGTGTCACTTACAATAGAAAAAGGTGAAATGATTGCTATCATGGGAGCATCTGGCTCAGGAAAGTCAACACTTCTGAATATCCTTGGCTGTTTGGATAAACCCACCAATGGCCAGTATTATCTTAAATCTCGGCCTATTATGACATTTAATTCAAAAGAAATGGCAGTACTTCGTAATCAGATTTTTGGTTTTATTGTACAGGACTTTGCTCTGGTAGACCGTTATAATGTCTACCGTAATGTGATGATTCCCCTTACTTATTCCCAAAAGCCGATCCATTCTAAGAAAAGTAAGATCGAAGATGTGCTATCCCAATTGGGAATTTTAGATAAAAAAAATATTTTGGCTTTAAAACTTTCAGGCGGTCAACGACAGCGAGTGGCTATCGCCAGAGCCATTGTTAATGATCCGGACATTATCTTGGCCGACGAGCCTACAGGCGCATTGGACAGCAAAACCGGCAATGAAGTCATGAGTATTTTTAAGAAACTTAACAATGCGGGAAAAACTATCATCATTGTAACCCATAATTCGGATGTAGCATCTTCCTGTCACAGAATAATTGAGATTCGAGACGGAAAAATTGTTTAATTAATTGGAGAAACTGAGAAAATCCTTAATCTGCACCCCCTTTAAAAATAGATGCACACCCCTCTTCACAAATCGTTTAACATTAGACAAAGGGGTGTGCATTGTATCATTTGATAGTAGATTAGCCAAATTAAAACGTCAATTTTGATACAATGTGACGATTCTCCAATAAGCTTGCCGCTCCGGTAAGCTTTTGCTTTATTTTTGGAGCGGCATACTTATGGCAAAATAAATGTATATTTATTCTCGCCCTGCAACACGAGTGTTCCGGCTTCTAATTGCTCCAA
>CAYZDF010000153.1:0-3094 GCA_964477085.1 uncultured Gracilibacteraceae bacterium
TCACCTTTTTTACCAAATTCAGCAACATCACCAGTTAATTCGAAGTTTCCGCCGATTTTAATTGTTTCTGGTGCGCTTGCTGTCGGAGCTTTTGGGCTGCAGCCCACTACCAATGCCAGGCACATCAGTGCAACGAGGGCATAAGCAAAGATCTTTTTTGCTTTCATTCTTTTAATCCTCCCCTATGTTTTAAAAAACATGTGAAATAGAATAAGTAATGGAGACAAGATTTTTTTGCCTGGCAGACTTGTCCTCTGCTACTGAAATTAAGTCCTAATTTCTAATGATTTAGATAAGATTTTGGCAATTTAAGACTAGCATCAGTCAATCTGTAAAGCAGATATAATCTCTTCTCTCCTAGTATTTTTAATTCTATATATTATAAGAAAAAGTGTCAATATTATATTATAAAGTAATATACAATGTTAATTATTGATATCGCATAAATGATTACATTATTGGTAAAATTATAACTATTACTTATTAGCCTATGCCATTATTTATGTAAAATATATTATATTGTAAATTGCATACGCTCATCCATCATTCTAATAATAACCCTTTCAGAAATAGTGAACGTTATATAGCTAACAGGAGGAAGAGTAGACTTGGAGTATCTATCTCTATTCATTACGTCTTCCGCTTCAGTGAAATTCAAAAGGAAGCTTCAATCTCAGGCCATACCAGTAGAGCTTTTACCTGTACCAAGATTATTAAGCTCCCGTTGTGGTGTGGCAGCCAAGTTTACCTGGGAAAATGATATTAACGTACTTCTTCACCAGGGCGTAGAGAGGTTATATCAAATCGATGGAGATAATTATATTTTAGTATACCAGGCAAAATAACATACGTCTTATGGGCAGCTACTTGTTAATGTACTAGTATAATCGTCTGATTGAATCCTCTCTTCTTGTTAGCCGTATAGAATCAAAATGCTCTAAAAGCGGAACAGCATATTTTCGTGAGGTGTGCCAGTGTTCACGGGCATCTGAGACAGTGACAGCTCCCTTTTCCTTTAGCAACTCGATGATCGCTATTTTCGCTTTTTCTATGGAATTTACCGAAAAATAGAATGCTCCAATGTGTACCCAATAACCTTTCACGACTAAATACGCCGCATACTCTTCAAACTGTTCCCGAGATAATTGGCAGGAAGAAGCTACTTCAACAGAATCCGGAGGGTTAAGGCCACCATCTTCCCATTTAGCCAATAAACAGTTTAATACGTTTTGCATTTTCTGGGGAATAGGAATTTCCGGCAAAACCTCAATCCGATTTCCTGTAAGACGGTAGCAATTATTATATGCTCCCCACTCAAGAATAGCTTGCCAACGCTTAAGACTTGTATTCATCCCGAGTTTATTCTTGAGTTCTTCCCTTCCCATCCCACCGCGTAATGGATTTTTATGTTGGTATTGACTTATTTCCTCCAAGGCTAACACTACCCATTTCAGAGCCGATTCCCTTCGCCAATAAATAGGTGTACTTTCTTCAGTCAGAGTAATAATTTCCGAATTGCTCTGGAGCTCTTCTAATTCTCTTACAATCTCATCTTGACTAAAACCGGTCTTTTTTACAATTTCCTTAATTTCGACAGGATTAACTAGTTCATTATTTACAATATCTTTGATGCTCCCTTGAGCTTTGATTCGAAATTCCTCAATGACCGCTTGTTTAAACCTCTTTCTCTTGATTGATGATATACCTATTACCGTTCCACCGCCTATCGTTGTCACTGGTGAGTAATAACGGATAACAAAACGGTCACCAAATCCAGCTAAAACAGGTTTTTCTAGAATAACTTGTGCATAGCATGTTTGGCCAGGTGCTAATTTCTCCTGATTTAGGAGGTGAATTCGTCCAATGACCTCGGATGTTCCAATATGAAAATGCATCCTCTGTCTTTGGTCAATAGACCTCTCTTCACTAACTAAATTGAACAATTCTACATCCAAGATCTGACCAACCTGAAAATACCCGGAAATAACCAGATTTGATCCTCTATTAATATCATTGACAGCTAATCCACTGAGATTGATAGCCACTCTTTGACCAGCGAAGGCTTTAGTAACAGGTTCACCATGTACCTGAATATTTCGCACTCTAGTGGCATTCCCACCCGGTTCAACAAGGACATCCTGGCCCTTATAGATATGTCCACTGCTCAAGGTTCCCGTGACAACGGTTCCGAACCCTTGTATCGTAAAAACTCTATCAATTGGCATTCTGGCAGGCAGATCTGTTCTCCTGCTCTTTGTTTTATCCATTACCTTGGAAATCGTAAGAATCAGGTTTTCTATACCTTCTCCAGTTACCGAAGAGACTTTACAGATCATCGCATTCTCTAAGAAGCTACCGGCCAGTTTACCTTTAATGTCCTCTTCAATCATAGCTAACCATTCTTGATCAACAATATCAATCTTTGTGATCACTACTATTCCGTTTTCGACTCTTAATAGACTGAGAATATCAAGGTGTTCCTGCGTTTGGGGCATAATACCTTCATCAGCTGCGATAACCAAGAGAACAACGTCCATACCACTCGCTCCTGCAAGCATTTGTCTGACAAACCGCTCATGTCCAGGAACATCGACTATACCTGCACGCCTCCCGCCAGGGAGTACCAGATGAGCGAAACCTAACTCGATAGAGATGCCCCTTTCTCTCTCCTCTTTAAGCCGATCAGTACTAATTCCTGTTAAGGCTTGAATAAGCTGAGTTTTTCCATGGTCAACATGACCAGCAGTTCCTATGAGCAGACAGTGATCTTTCATCATAATAACCTCACATTTATGCTAATGATATCTTTGAATTTCTCGGAGTCACCTTCTTTATATCAATTATATCATTACAATATTTGATATTATTTCCTGAATTCCATCATTTATTTTAAAGTCTTAAACGCATAAAGATAGCTAATTATGGCAATAAAATTAATGACTCCATTTTCCCGTCTTTTTGAGACCCAACTGAGCAAAGTTAAGTATATATAAAATACTTAATGTATTTAGTTTTCCAAGTGGGAAAGTTGAGTTAATGACTCAACTTTCCCATCTTATTTGAGACCTAACTCTAGGTGACGACTCTTGAATTG
>CAYZDF010000154.1:0-3051 GCA_964477085.1 uncultured Gracilibacteraceae bacterium
ACGCAGGCAGACAGCAGCCGTTGAGTTGCATGATCGACGGGCTTATGGTCAGTACCGGCTCGACACCGGGACATGCATTGCTGGAGGTTGTTGAGAGCGACACTCCGTCACCATCGGCCATCTTCAGGTATAAGGATGTAACCATTAAGCTGACGCTGAAGCCCGAGATTGCTGCGAAGATCGCTTCAGAGCTCAGGGAGTACAACTTCGTATACGGCCTCGACAGCAATATCTATTGGGAACTGGTACGCAAAAGCGCCGTTAAATATTGGCGCGACTTCAGCCGGCACGATATTTTCATAATAGAAGAGTTGAGGTAAACACCAGATGGACAAGGTTGGCAAACACTGCTGGCTGACTATAGCAATGCAGATACTGAAATGTCTTCATCAAGAGAATCCCAATGAATTCCAACTCCGTTTCCTATAAGCCTCCAGTTATTAAGCTGTTCTTCAGTAGCTTGCCTAAGCCGTGGGAATTACATTTTTTCGATTAGTATACTGATCTCTCTCAACTCCTTACTTGTAAAGCCGTAGTTGACTGCAACAAAAAGAGGATTTGATATTTTGATTCTCTTTTGGGCACCAATCAAGTTTGCTTCTTTGTTCCCAAGGATGTCTGTCTCAACCTTCTGGCAGAGTGATGAACTGTCAGGATATGTACAATTTGAGGACTGGTGATTTTATAAATCACCCTATAGTTACCATAAATAACCTCTCTGATTCTATCATTTCTTCCGGCCTCCGGAACCATTCGTCCAATCCTTGGATTAGACTTCAGGTAGGTTGTAATACTCATTATACGTTGCAAAGTCAAAGAAGCATATTTCAATGAGTCAACAGAGATATAATCGGCAATGGATTTTAAATCAGTAAGAGATCGTTTTGTCCAGATTATCTTAACCATGCTTTAAGTTCCTGTTTAATCTGGTCTGTAGTATATACTCTGCCTTCTTCAATGTCCCTCAGACCCTCTTCAATCTTATTCAAAACCAAAAGTTCTTCGATTACCTGCTCAACAGTAAAAACCTCCGGTAACCTATCAATGGTTTGCTTTACTTTTTCCCTATTTAACATCGCTATTGTTTTTAAAACAAAGATAGACCTATTATCTGAGAATTGTAATATCTACAGCCGCCGCCGGACACTGATTACCTATTTACCCACGCACAGTGCCCTGAGCTCAGAGCTCTCTGCCCTGCGCCCCCCGCCCTGAGCCTTTTGCGGCGTAGCCGCCCCGGACGCCGGGCACCGTCATTTCAGTGTCACCACCATCAGCACAGGATTGTCATCGTCGGAAAGACGGTTTGAAAGTTTCTCGAGAGATTTCTTTTTCTCAGGATTCTTTACAATAGACGAGAGAAAACTCTCCGAGACAATATGATTTTTTAACTCACTTGCCAGAACAGGCATTACAAGCTTTGTCTCGTCAACCATAAATGCAGGATAGAAATTGGGACCACCATCAATATCATTCACCAGCCCTCTGATAAAGACATCGTCTTCCAAACGGGAGATGTCCACTAACGTTGATTTCCCAGTTGATTTCTTATAAAGTAGCAGAAGGTTTGTATCATAATACCATCTATCACGATTGACCATCTGACCTGACATCGTAACAAAAGTCTCCTGAATAGGCGAAGGTCTCCTGAAAGAATTATTTAAGCCCATCATATCAAAAAAGATGTATTCTTTTGTCTCGAAAGTATTCCTGACAATCGCATATTCCCTTTGGAAAGCTGTTCCGGCTATCAGATCAGGAAACCCAACCTTATACCTTCCCATATCCAAATAAAATGCCGGTTCAAATGCCTGGTCCTGCGTCAGGTAGAAAAGTGTGTCATTGAAAGCTTCTTTGAACCCGATGTTTTTTCCAAATCTGTATATACTTGAAACAGAATGTATCCCACTGGCTACCTTCCTTTCCTGAGTGAACCAGGTATAATTTCTGTACCCGACTCTGACATTTCCAGATATATCTATAATTGCCCCCTTGAGGTACTCATTACCTGAATCATTTCTGACCTGAACAAAAAGAAGTGAATCATTTAGGTTTGTCCACCTGCCGGGTACCCCGTAGTTGGATATGTTTTGAAAACTGTTGTGGCTATCCAGAAATTCTCCATCGATGTTAAACTCCAACAGCCTCTTTAAGTTCTCAACCAGAATCCGTTTGCCTGGTGTAATTTCAACCCTGTTAACCGAAATATACTCCCCTGGCCCTCTTCCATTCGCACCGATTCGGGTTATTATCTTGCCGGAATAAGAAAACAAAATGCATGTTTTATGATCACTTACAATAACATAAGGTTCTTCAAAAAAGCAAAGAGATGCATTTGCCAATTCGAAGCCATCCCTGGTTTCCAGAGAAATATATTGAATACTATCTGCAAATTGGCTAAGGGTGACACGTTGAACGTTGTCCAAACCCGCCTCAACGTCTATCACTCTGATGTGATTGCTAATTACTCTCTCCGCACAGGAAGAACAGCTCACCAGTAAAATCGGTAATACAATGTATCTGAGGATTAAGGCGGGCTTCTGTAAATACAAATATCCAGGTTTGTTTCCTACAGACTTCATCTTGGTATCGTAAGATAAAAGAGGTAGCCTCTTGCCTTAGGATCAAGGGTTGTTGAGGTCATTTTATCAAAGGCAAGAAGCTTCAATATGTTTACTGCTCTCCGCCGTTAACTTCCCAACAACTTGCGTACAAATATGTTGGAGGAGTAAGGCTCCGGTAATAAGATTCGATCTCGACTATACAGGTAAAAGGATCCGGCCATGGACAGCAAGCTGGTGGCCCAAGATCACCTTCGAAATCCCAAAGTTGACACATAACAGGGCAATCAAGGCCTTCATCGCCCCCTTTGAATAGAGCCTTGTCCTTTTGAGTCAACTCTACTCCTCCGATTTCATCAAGATTCATTCTTATTGTTTTCATAATATTCAGGATTTTTGGTATCTATTTCAACCATTCAATCCGCCCGATAAATGGATTTTCTATATTTGTATATCTTATTTTTCTATGACCTCCGGCGGAGACTCACCG
>CAYZDF010000155.1:0-2997 GCA_964477085.1 uncultured Gracilibacteraceae bacterium
TGCCGCGGTGCCAAGGAGGGCAAGGAGCGGCCGGCCACAGGATGTGGTGAGTGCCACGAAGGACAGGAGGTCCGGGAGTGGCCCAGGTAAATAAGATTTTATTATAATATTTAAAGAATTCCCTTTTTATTGACGTGAATCAGATTATGCCATACATAATTCATATTTTGAACGGTTGACATGCTAGGAATGGAATGATATTTTTGAGATATTCCAACCATTACTATCCAGCATTGTTCGTGGTCTGGTAGATGCATCGCAAGAACTGGGATACACTCTCATTTTAGAAAATGGAGAATTTCGTCAAAGACGAAGATTGTTGTTTCCCAGAGAGCGTAAATTTTAGCCCTGAACGGTTAGGTGAACCCTTGGATACTTCTTCTGGTAGCACTTAAAGCGGGCGATTGGAGGTAAGTAAAGTGACAAATATAAGTAAAGCACGTAAGGATCTTGTTGATGTCAGTAAGAAGCTATTTGTAAGGGGATTAACAACTGGTGTTAGCGGTAACTGCAGTGTAAGAGTCCCAGGTAATCCTCATCAGGTACTTATTAAGGCAACCGGAAAGTGTTTAGGGGATGTCTGTGAAAACGATTTTATTTTGGTCGATATTGACGGTAATCTTCTAGAAGGTGATGTTCGTCCATCGATAGAAGTTCGTTTTCATTGTGGGATCTATAGAGTTCGTCCAGAGGTAAGTGCTATTGTTCACGGACACTCAGCCTATGCTACGGCCTATGTAACAGCTAAAGGTGACATGCCTGTAGTGACAGTAGCTGCAGAAGCTGGACTTAATAAAGTCGGGATCGTCGATTTTGCATTACCAGGTTCTGAAGAGTTAGCTGATATGGTAGTAGAAGCTTTTATGGATACGAGCATTAAAGCAGCAGTACTTAAAAAACACGGATTTGTTACTTTAGGACAGGATATTTATAAAGCATATTATCTTGCAGATGACCTCGAAGATAATGCTAAAGTTGCCTGTTTGATTGATCAATTGTATAAGTAAGAATAATCTTTTTGGAGATTACGGACCACTCAATATGCAATCTTAATCAGCATCTTCATTATTAATCTCATGGTTTTGGTTATCCAGCTTCTTGGCATGAAACTCTTTGTCAATGTACTCGATGGTCCTAAAGTCAATACCACATTGATTTTAGGATTGGTTCTGGGGTATTCTATAGAAGATTATTTCCTCTTTAAGGCCAATGCTTTAATGCGAGAAAGAAAAGGGCATAATTGAGGGAATAAGATTAAGCGTTTAAGGATAACCTTGTCTGTGAGGGAATACATATCTTAGGAGTGTATCTATGGATATAAACATTATTAAAGAGAATATTCAAATAGCGGATGACAATCTCCAAGACAACTATCTTTTCTTCTCAAGTCTCGAATTGATTGATTATTTCTGTAATAACCTGGCGGAAAAAGATGTTAAGACCCAAGCCAAGCGTATCTTTGAAATGGCCAGAGTTTTTATGGATAAGAAGGATTTTAAGTTAAATGACATTTACTCTATTCTTGTGATGGTCAGAAAGATTGAAGATCGTCCTATTATCAATGATGTCTTCAAACTGTACTTTAATGAAGGAAAGTATCCTATACGGGTCATTGTCCAGACCTCAGACTTAGAGAGTACGGCAGATGTTGAGATGGAATTTTCAGCATTCCGAGGCGATAAAAAATTTATCAATACGGATCAAGGACATATCCCCATAGGTCCATTTTCCCAAGGGGCAGTAATTGAGAATTATGTTCATTGTTCAGGTGTCGGCCCGCTGAATCCTGAAACTCAAAAAATGGTGGAAGGCGATTTTTCTCAACAAGTTAGGCAATGCATTGAGAATCTAAGGGCAGTCCTTGAAGCGGCTGGAAGTAATCTCAAACAATCTTATTCCTTTATGGTTTATCTTAGTAATTTAGAACTTCTACCCAAAGTCGAATCGGTATTTGCGGAGTACTTTACAGATAAAGATGAAATTATTCAGGAAGTAACAAAGATTGATAATTTAAATGAAAATCATCAAATCGAAGTCTCATGTTCAGCCTACCTTTAGAAAAGAAGATGGATAATAATATTTTTAGGTTATACTTGATTATAAGACTTAACTTTTTAAAGGGGCGCTGATCGTGACTGAAGATCAAAGACAAGCCAAGCTGAAATTTGAAGAGATAGAAGGTCTTATAGGAGACCAAGAGATAAACCGTTGGGAGAAGAAAGCGCAGGGCTATATTGATAATCCCAAGAAGACAGAGAGTCTATTAAGCAAAGTATTAAAGAAGGCTGAAGACAGCAAGCATCATGAGGTTATCAGTAGTATATGGGATAAAATACATCTGCTGTTTAGCCTGGTCAGAGATTGGTCTAATGGAGCGTATAAAGATATATCGAAATCAGCCATACTCGCAATCATCGGGGGTCTTATTTACTTTGTTTCCCCCATCGATGTTGTTCCTGATTTTTGGGTTGGGTTGGGTTTAGTTGATGACGCAGCTGTATTAGGTTTAATCATCAACCAATTAGATAAAGAGCTTATACGTTATAAAGAATGGAAAAAGCACGTGCTCTGATGCTTTATTTACCTTAAGCCACTCCGTCCTTATTATTAACCAGATAATGATCACTTGCTGCTTCATAAGGACTTATAATAGCCTGGGCCACATTAACACAGACACCCAATGAGAAGTTTAGATCAGCATAGTAGCTTCGTTCCATATTGAGATATTCGATATGTCTGTCATTGACATACTGTCTTAGGGAAGATTTAGGTGAAGCGATATAATTGTTTTTGAATTTTTTGATGATGTTTTTTAGATCAGCAGTCTTTAGTTTTTCAAACATGACCGATAGACTTCTCTCGTAATGAAGATGACGAGTCATCCGCTTGTAAGAATGGTAGTTATGTGCTTCACAGAAAAAATCGGCGATATAATGCAGGATAATATAATGGACCCAGAAAACCAGACAGACAAAACAGAGAAAATAAGTTAGAATG
>CAYZDF010000156.1:0-2944 GCA_964477085.1 uncultured Gracilibacteraceae bacterium
AACTTCACCGTCTTCAAAACATTCGACACTGTTGAAAATGGAACCCGCGAAAATAGGGTATGGTAACTCTGAATATCTGCGCAGTGATGATATCATTCAACCTAATGTTGAAAATGGAACCCGCGAAAATAGGGTATGATATACATTATATATGAATTTTAATTTTATTGAAAAATCTTATGTAGAACTCCGACATGCTTGAGATGATTCAAAGAAGCTACAAGACCCGTTCCATAAGAACTGCTCAGATCCTCAAGGAACTCATTAATCTTGTCAAGATTGGAGAAGCATTGAGCCTGATCGAAGATGAAAACGCATTCTACGATGTTCGGGAGATCTACCACTACTGATACTCGCATATATCCGTAAATCCCTGTTCCACCAGCTTGCAGACACCTTGCCTGCTACAAACCCTGCACTTACTGGGAGTGTCATCGTTAATAAACTGTAAAAGAGATTCGCCTCTAACCTTTTCTATATAGGCGGGTCTCATAGGTATTAACCGCAGGTGTCCATGTACCAGGCATCTCTGACTTATTGACCGTTCACCCTTCCTGAACACGACCCACTCGAAGATACATTCTTTTTTGCATACCGGACAGTAGATGCCTATATCACGTCTGGGGAACACTTCATCTACTGCTCTTGATACTGCTATGCTCATCTTGACCATATCCTCAGAAATTGAACGCTTCCTGATGCTTCTCGTAGTAATCACAGGCCATTTTGTAGCTCGCCCAGCAGCATGCATTGCCCAATCTTATGCACTTGAGAACCATGTCTGGTTCTATGTCTCAATAATACTTTACAATCTTGGGAATACGTAGGGAGGTCAATGGTCCAGTCATGAACTCAATATGATAGGCTTTTACTTTTTCGTAGGTGACTTGGTCTATTGGGTACATAGTAGATAATCGGAACTGGAAGGATAAGCATCTGAGTCCAGTTAGATTAAAGGAAAAAGTGAAAAGGATGCGTTAGAAAAGCAATGTTCATCCTGGGTATATGGTCTATCATATCTTTAATACTTCATTTCCTTCAACTAACCTATACTTTCAAAGCAAACGATCTTTAACGAAGGTTCCTCTTGGACAAAGATGCTCAATTCATTACCTTGCATGGGTTATCAAGATACATTGTAATAAAGGAAAGAGCATCAAAACCTGTAAGCCATATATCACTCACCAGAGACAGTTTTGACGGTAGGAGCATGTCAATACAGAAGAAAGGTGACACTTTACACAATAAACTTTCCAAATATCCAATGTTCATTCTTTTAATATACATGTTCATGATGAAACTTGAGTGCATTGTTAATTGAAAATATAGAACGACACTGAATTTGAATGTGCCTGAGGCTTTATAATGAAAGCTCTAAAAAGATTCATGACCCTACTAATGATACTTCTTTCATTTAGCATGTCTGCGATGGCTTTAACCATAGATGCATACCCACAGCATATCCAGAATAGTGCAGGGGACAACGTGAGTGTAACAGTTAGAGTTACAGATAACTCCATACCTCTGGCTAATTTGAGTGTGAATTTTAGCACAACTCTGGGTCATTTAAGTTCAGTTTCAACACTGACGAATGCATCCGGCTATGGACAGGTATTCCTTACGACTAATGAGTCTGGTACTGCAACTTTGATCACAAGTTCCGGAAACGCTTCGAACACAACTGACATCGTATTTTCCCCCCTGGGTCCTGATAGCATAGTCATATCAGCATCAGAGGAACCTGTCACTGCAGGTAACAGAACTACTATCAAGGTATGTATGCTGGATGAGTTTGGCAATGTTAATGATACTGCAGCTATTACTTTGAACATGACATTTGAAGATGTTTTTGGTAATACTGTCAAGGAAGCTCAGATCTTAAGAACTCCAAACACCCTTACTAATATAAAGGCAAACCGTAATGAAAAGGATAGCAGTACAGTTGATCTGGTTTTTGCGAATCATTTAACTGCTGATCAAAACCTGAATTTGGAAATCAATTGTACGATAGCAGGTAACATCAATATTTTAGCATCTTCAAATGGAGTTAGCAGTTCAAAGGATATTATAATTAAGCCAGCTGCACCATTTGAAGTCAAACTATGGTACGATGACCAATACACAGTAAACACGACATCAATGATCACTGCAAAAGTGTATGATATCTACAATAATCCGGTAGAGAAATCCCTTGTCCGATTTAATGCAACACCTCCGATAGCTTCTGTATATAACAGTCCTTATGATTACAACTCCCTTAATCTCAATAATCTTAACTACATTACAGGAATCGATGGCATAGCTTACAGTGTATTCCGGACCGATAAAAGAGCTGGCGAGAACACTATATGTATTTCTGTTAATAATAGTTCCATAAATTCTACCATTATTATCACAGGTCTTGCAGATGTGATCGATAATTTGCTCCTCACTTCCGCTCCAACATCCGCTTATGCTAACAATGAAGATTCCTATAGGCTTACAGGGCAAGCAGTGGACCAATTCTTAAATCCCATAATCCCAGAGAGCTTACCGATAAAAGAGCAGATAACATTTTACAGTGGCAGCAATTCCATAATAGTCCCACTTAACCGAGAGGGTAAAGCCAGCACTCTGGTAGGCCCCACTCCTTACATTGAAAGTGTAAATATCAGTGCTATATATAGAGATGCCAGTGGTCTTACGAACGTCACGAACTCCACCACTTTGAGTTTCAGCGCAGGTAAGAACATAAGTCTTGTTGTATATGCCACACCTGACACTTTACTTGCTCGTGGTCTTAATGGCAATCATGAAAGCAGTATCAAAGTGGTTGCAATAGATGAATGGGGACATACCTTGCCCGAAATAAACATTACTGTCAGCAGTACTAACGCTACACTGGGTAACCTTTCGATGAGTGGTGTCAATGCCACGACCATAAACGCAACTACCAATGATATTG
>CAYZDF010000157.1:0-2934 GCA_964477085.1 uncultured Gracilibacteraceae bacterium
ATGTTGGCCAACGAAGCCAAGTTCCTTGGCGTGGATTTCATGGTCGTACGGTGGATACTCACAGTTGTTTGTATATTTGTGATGGCGTATTTAACAGCAATTTTTGTGAAAAAGAAAGATATGCCGGGTATTGAGCTAAACAAACAAACGGATGTCTTTAGTGTAAAGGAAGAATACTGCGTAGGCTGTGGGCTGTGCGCTGAAATACTGCCAGAATACTATGAAATGAAAAACAACAAGGCATGTGTCAAGGCTTCACCGGACAATATTGAAGCAGTCAAGGCTGTGATGGAATCGGCAGAAAAATGTCCAACCAAAGCCATTATTTTTGAAAAAGCAATGAAGGGGGAAATATCATGAAATGGATTGTTACGATCATAAGGGTGTTATTTTTGGGGTTGTTTGTCTATCTCATTGTCACTGGCAATATGCTGTTATGGCTTGCGCTGTTTGCGGTGAGCCTGATAGCGGCATTATTCTTCGGCAGGGTGTATTGCGGATATGTCTGCCCGATGCACACGCTGATGGTCCCTACCGAATGGCTCTCAAAGAAACTTAAGCTTCAAACTAACAACAAACCGAAGTGGCTAAAAAATGGAGTATTTGCGTGGGTGTTTCTAATTGTTAGTGCTGCAGCTATGCTTTTATCTCAAAAGTTGCTGCATATCAATCTGCCTATACTGCCCATATGGCTGGTTATCTCAATGCTTATGACGCTAAGATATAAGCCCGAAGTGTTCCATAATTTAATCTGTCCTTTTGGTGCATTACAAAAAGCGATTGGCAAATTTGCGATATTCACAAAACAGGTGGATAAAACGGCTTGCATAGGATGTAAAAAATGTGAAAAAGCATGTCCATCAACTGCGATTAGAGTTGACATCGGAGACAAAAAAGCAGAGATATCATCAAAGCTATGTCATCAATGTACAAACTGCGCTGATGTTTGCCCGGTATCCGCAATACATTATAAAAAACGCAGGTAATGAGTTTGGTTAAATCTAAAAATATTTTGTGTGATTAAACAATCCTAATTATATTTTTGAAGCCTCCGTGATGTGACATTTGCAACACAATTATTTATGCGTTTGAGTTATAATACAAATGAATACAGGTATAGGAGGATGATAATATGGTTGAGCAGGTCTTTAAGATATCGGTCACAAACGACCGGGCAGTAGAAAAAGTGATTTTTGACGAGAACCTGCATTACCTTCATATGGTATTTAACAAGGATGAAGGTTTGCCGGAGCACTTCTCAAACTCTAACGTTTATATGACGGTAGTAAGAGGAAAGCTTTCTATCGGTCTTGACGATCAGGAAATCCATGAATATGAAAAGAGTGCGCTTCTTAAGATTCCCTTCAAAACCAAGATGAATGTAAAAAACTTAAGTGAAGAAGTCTTGGAACTTATTGTTGTCAAAGCGCCCGCACCCAAGCAGTAACGGCGGCTACAAATATTTTTGGAGGAGACAAATGAAAAAATACAGATGCATTCCCTGCGGCTACATTTATGGATCCTGAGCAAGGTGACCCGGACAGCGGAATTGTTCCCGGAACATCCTTTGAAGACATCCCGGACGATTGGGTTTGCCCGGTCTGTTTTGTAGGAAAAGACGATTTCGAACTTATAGAAGAGTAAATATTTCGGAGGAAATTAATATGAGCATGTTTTGTTTTCAATGTCAGGAAACGGCCAGAGGAACCGGCTGTGAAGTTCGTGGCGTATGCGGGAAAACCGAAGAAGTTGCCAAATTGCAGGATTTACTGATCTACACACTAAAAGGTGTATCAGAAATTGTGGTGAAGGGAAAGCTTGATATCGCCAATCTGCATGACGCCAATTATCAGGTGCTGAACAGCCTGTTTATGACCATAACCAACGCAACTTTGACGATGCAGCAATTGAAGCACAGATAAAAAAAGTTCTTTCTCTAAGAAATGAACTGAAGAAAACCGTGATCGCAAGTGATCTGCACGATGCTGCGCGCTTTGATGTAGATACCAGAGAAGCCATGCTTGTAAAGGCGTCAAGTATTGGTGTATTGTCCACCGAAAATGAAGATGTCCGTTCTCTGCGTGAGATGATTACTTATGGGCTCAAGGGCATGGCAGCCTATGCTGAGCATGCGCTGAACCTTGGCAAGAAGAACCCTGAAATTTATACGTTTATTTATGAAGCGCTTGCTGCAACACTAGACAGCAAGCTTACTGCCGATGATCTGGTTGCATTGACGTTGAAGACCGGTGAATATGGCGTAAAGGCGATGGCCCTTTTAGATGAAGCCAACACCTCCAAATACGGTAACCCCGAAATCACCGAGGTGAATATCGGCGTCCGCAAGAATCCTGCCATTCTCATCTCCGGACACGATTTGACCGATCTTGAGCAATTGCTTGAACAAACAAAAGGGACTGGCGTGGACGTATATACGCACAGCGAAATGCTTCCGGCACATTATTATCCTGCGTTCAAGAAGTATGACAACTTTGTGGGTAACTATGGCAATGCGTGGTGGAAGCAGGTTGGCGAGTTCGAATCCTTCCATGGGCCAATTCTGTTTACTACCAATTGCATCGTCCCGCCAAAGAGCGAGGAGGTCAGGAACCGCATTTTCACGACAAACTCAGCGGGTTATCCCGGATGTCCGCATATTGAGGTCGACGCTAATGGTAAAAAGGACTTCTCTCAGATTATCGCGCTTGCCAAAACGCTCTCCGCACCTGACGAGATTGAAACAGGTAGCATCGTGGGCGGTTTTGCACATAATCAGGTGATTGCGCTTGCCGACAAGGTTGTCGAAGCAGTCAAATCCGGTGCTATTAAAAAATTCTTTGTCATGGCTGGCTGTGACGGCAGGATGAAGTCAAGAGATTATTACACCGATTTTGCGAATAAGCTTCCAAAAGATACGGTTATCCTGACGGCTGG
>CAYZDF010000158.1:0-2909 GCA_964477085.1 uncultured Gracilibacteraceae bacterium
TATTCCCAAAAAGAAAAGGATGGCAATTGCTGCAAATTTTCCACTTTTTTCATGTGCTTTTTCGTTCATTTAGTGCGCTCCAGAGTGCGTTATCGCAGTTACTACTGAATAGAAATGGTTTGTATAGACAACTGCGAATGTATACTCACGCTAGCAATGGAATATCTTGATTTGGTAAATGAGTTGTTTCGACAGAGTCACATTCTACATTCTACATTCTACTGAGCTTTTCCCCCCTTGGAGCAGAGCGTTTATCACTTCTTTATCAAGCCTTAATTTAGCCTTAAAAGTTAAGGCTTGATTAAGGCATGATTAACGCTTGATTAAGGCTTACAAGTAGGAGCCATTCAATGAACAGAACAGTGAACAATGAAGCAAAACTGCAACGTGACAACGAAAACTGCAAATAGTGCAGCGAAATCTGCAAACTGTCGCATCCTTATGCATCGTAGGACATCCTTTTCAAGACCCTTTTAAGTGGTTTCTGACAGGAATTCTGCAATTCTGATCACCGAAAATTGCATATTGTGACACGATATCTGCAAACGCCAAATTGAGAAATTGCGTTGGGCGATGGAATATTCAGACAATCCAAAGTTGTTGCTAACAAATTACTGGACTCGTTAAATATCATCGGTATGAATCCGATGACTACTATATCAAGGCTAGGCTGGGTATTGATCTTCTTGGACGCTACATCCAGCCGTGGTTACTGGGAGTGTTGAAGAAATATTCGGAGTTAAGGCACCCACATGTATGAAGAAGTGAGGATGCTTGTTTGAACACATATCGTTAGAGCTCTATCATAATGGAATTGTGATACTGATTCTATTTAACCTCCTTCTTCATCATTTGAAGATAGGAGTATACAAATGATCTATTCAGACCATGATTTAGAGCTTCAGAAGATACTCCATGGTACCTAAGGACTGCAATGGTTAGAAATGCTCTTAGTTGCTCAACCATATCGTGAATCTTGTGATAATCCTTATCTAAATTTGATGTAATGGGGTTGGCATGGGTTATTTCATTCCGATACTTTGTTACTTTCCATGCAAATCGCAGGATGTAGTTTATAGACAGCACCTGATCCATTGAGTCTTTATACTGAGTATATAGAAAAACAATTGCTTTGACTACTTGAGACTTTGATTTCTTAGACTTAGAATTCAATATAACTGGAGCTCCACAATGTCTCCCCAGAGCCTCGATGGCTCGGCATATATTGAGGTAAGTATCACTGAGATTCAAGTTCTTTGAAAAACTATGAATGAGAGGAATATATACATTAAGCATGCTCTTATAGGTGCTGAACCAATTCTTTGTTAACCTCACAAAATCTGATTCGATGGTTCGATAATCCAACAGCATGTCGTGCGGATTCAACATTTTCTCTGACTGGATAGTAAGGCTTTGCCAACAAAAGTATTCAAAACCATCATGGATATCCGGTTTTTTACTCTTATAGAATGTTATCGTTAACAAAGCTGGGGAACGTTGCAAGAGCAATAGTAGCAGATGTTTGAAGCAATGGACTTTGTCTATCAATGTGACATAGCCAGTCGAATTTCCTTGCGTTATGCAGAAATAAACGTTTTGCTCGATTGTCGCCTTATTACCCGTTATGATTGCAGGGAAACTAACACAAGGGAACATGCTTAAGTCGCAAGCTGCCCCGACTTTCAAGCTTATAGGAGATGGCTTGTTGTATTCAATCTTACAATCACTTTTCCCAAGTTGGTAATCAACACGGAACCCTGAATTCAATCGCACCCAATCATTTAAATACTGAATACTAACAACGATCTCTCTGAATCGTATTTCCGATTTGTTGGAGAAGCACTCGCTTCCACAAATCATAGAACTACAATGATAACTCGTAATTGGCAGATTGGGATCATGCTGGTAAAAGGAAATATGGCAATCGATCAATGTGAAGAGTTTGCTATTACTTGCATATCCAGATCATCGATTTTCACCTATTGCTTCAATGTAATCATATAGAGATCTAATGACGTTTATCATTAACTTAGCTTCATTACTTGCAAGCAAAGATTCGGATGGATGAGCCAGGCTATGGTGATTGCGAAATGTATCGAACCTATCGCACATGTTGCTCAGAGATTTGAATATATTCTTGAGTTCGGTAAATCTGTTTATGTCGGTGAAATACTGATGATTATCGATGATGGAGAGAAGGGCGTCTTTTATGTTGGCATCAGCTTCAATATCTATTTGCCATTGAGAGCATTTATTCCTGATGTAACCTTGAAAGAATGTATGCACTCTATCGATTGCATTTGAATAGTTACCTTCGGCGATAAGCCTGTTCGCTTCTTCACAAGCAGCTTGTACAGTATTAGGAGCTTCTACTGGTGCAATAATCTGACCTCCAGAAACTCCTGGAAAGTGCTTATTAATCAGACCCTCAAGGTAATCTATCGTTGAAGTTTTACTTGGACTAGTACATGCGTTTACATACATCTTCATAGCCACTAACATCTGGTACAGATTATTGCCAGTTCTTTCACTATATTCGGATAATAACGCTTTTTGTATTGTAGAATCTCTTGGATCAGCATAGTCAATTATGCCAATATCTGCAAAGAATTTTTCATATTGCCAGTAATGACGGAAGGAACAATAAACGCTTCTAACAAGAGTTCTGGCTTCTTTCGGATCAAGTTTCACAGTCATGTTCATCCTTAGCCCATTTTGGGGTCTTGGTATCATTCATCTTTAGCAATATACGGTAATGGTCTTATCTATAACCGCACCCTGCAATAATCCATCGTAAAATCTCTCATGCCTCATATAGTATGTCAAAATGGCTCTAAGAAGTCGGAAATCTGCTTTCTCTATGTAATCGGCATAGTTTGCATCAAGCGGAAGATGACTTTCGAGATAAG
>CAYZDF010000159.1:0-2846 GCA_964477085.1 uncultured Gracilibacteraceae bacterium
CATCAACCCACTTCAGCTGTTCTTGCAGTTTTCGTTTGGCTTTGGTCATATGACCCGGGTACCATTGGATACTCATGCGTTAGCTCCTAATTCTCATTTTTATAACGTGATTTTTAGCTTCAAGCCCTTTTCCCTTCTAGGAATGGCCAAAAACAGGAATATTTTATCTTCCGCTCCTTGCGCTACATGGCAACGCGGCATTAGCGAAAACCATGGTTTTCGCCATGGACGTTAAAAGAGAGCTGAATTTCTCCAGCTCTCTTCCATAATCTTTGTCTATTAACGGCGCTCGCGAATACGGGCAGCCTTTCCATAACGATCGCGCAGATAGTAAAGTTTTGCTCTGCGAACAATACCTCTACGGACAACATCGATCTTATCGATACGGGGAGAGTGAACTGGGAAGGTTCTCTCTACACTAACACCGGTGGAAACACGACGAACAGTGAAGGTTTCTCTAAGTCCATCACCTTTTCTTTTAATGACCAGACCTTCGAAAACCTGAATACGTTCACGGGATCCCTCGATGATTTTAACGTGAACCTTTACGGTATCTCCAGGACGGAATGAAGGAATATTATTCTTCAGTTGTTCTTCTTCGATAATGCGAATATAATCCATAATTAAATTCCCCCCTTCCTTGCCTAGATGTTCGTAACTCCTTACCGAGCTTTAAATACCCTTGATTGAGGATATTATTAAAATAGTCAAGTGCTCGATTTTTTGAGCCAGAGGACCATCCGTTTTCACACTGTACTATATTACCATAGACCGGAAAATTTCGCAATATTATCTTAAATTCAATACCTGGTTTTTCTTGTAGGGTATGATTTCATCAAAGAATGAAAATAAAGTTATTCTCAGGGCATAAATGTATCATATCCATTTTTAACTTAAATAGATTAGCTTCCTCTTAAGCGATCTAAGATAATAGCTGCTGCTGAGCGAACTGATAGGTGATTGTACTCCCCATAACCATAAATCGGCTTCAGTATGTAGTCGGCTTTCTCCATCTCTTCTTTCAGTATTCCCCAGCCGGTGCCAAAAAGCAAGAGAAAAGAATCATCCGTTTTTTCAAGTCTCTCACGCAGATCCCTGTATTCAATCGTATTGGGGTAAAGCCGGGCATCAGTAGCGACTGTAAAGATATTCTTTCCCTGTTCTTCACGCCTGATATCATCCAAGGCATCTTCCAACATCGAAACTATACGGACTCTGGCAAAGGCCTCAAAACGGTCTGGATTATATTCCGCACCATAACCTTCGCGCCAAAAACCCATGATTCTTTTAGCCAGATCTTGTTGGGCTGGTGCAGGATGAACAATATAATAACGTTTGACCCCGAACGTGGTCGAGCTGCGCGCTATATCATGAATATCCAGATTGGTAATAGATGTCGCTACTTGCTCCATGTTTTTGTTGTAAACAGGAGCGTGAATCAGTGCTAAATATAATTCGCCCATTCTTACCCCCCATTTGAGCAGGATTTCCTATTTCGTTTGGGCTTAGGTTTGAGATTTTCCCATTTGGGTCTCAATGCCGCCAGGTCGGGATATTCCTCAACCAGTTCTTCCAAAATAGCATAGTCCTCAGGCTTAAATTCTACTTCTTCCAGTAATTCAGGTCTGCGCAGAAAAGTTCTTCTTAACGACTCTTTCCTTCGCCAGGCTTGGATACGGGCATGATGCCCAGTCAGCAGGATTTCAGGTACTTGCATACCCTCAAATTCCGGCGGGCGGGTATACTGTGGATATTCCAGCAACCCCTCACAATGGGAATCTTCTTCAGATGAACTTTGTTTGCCTAAGACACCGGGAATATATCTGGAAACAGCATCAATAATCACCATTGCGGCCAGTTCCCCACCCGTCAGAACAAAATCCCCGATGGATATTTCTTCATCGACAAGTGTCCGTATCCGCTCATCAAATCCTTCATAGTGGCCGCAGAGAAAGACTAATTCATCATACTGAGCCAGACGAAGAACCGTTCTCTGATCAAAAACCTTCCCTTGCGGAGACAGCAGTATCACTCTGCGCTTACCTATGGCTGGCTCAAGAGCTCTGACTGCAGTAAAGATAGGTTCAGGTTTTAAAACCATACCTGAACCACCGCCATAAGGCACATCATCCACATTCTTATGTTTACTTTCAGCGCAGTCACGAAAATTGATCAGCTTAATTTGTATCCGCTTGGCTTCCTGAGCCCTTTTCAGAATGCTCTCCTCAAGAGGGCGAAACATTTCCGGAAAAATGGTGAGTATTGTAAATTTCATCCTTGGTAACCTCGCTTAAATACTCTCATTATCCAAGAGCCCTGGCGGTAAGATAACATCCATCCGCTTACCCTGAACATCCACGTTCATCACAACCGATCTTAGCGCTGGTATACAGATCTCTCCGTTTTGGCCTTTTACCAGGTAGATATCATTAGCTCCTGTTTCCAATACTCGGGTAAGCGTTCCCAGTAATACATCTTTTTCGTAAACCTTCATACCTTCTAACTCAAAGTAGTACCAGCGATCCTTTAAATGAGGAACTTCAGTTCGATCTATTCTTACCTGAAAACCACGATACTTCTCCACCTCTTCAGGTGTATCGATTCCTTTCAGTTTTAAAAAGACCATCTCTTTGGGATCAATCCTGACAGCATCCACTATAAAAGACTGATCATTTCTACCATCTGATAAATAGACCTTCTTGAGTTTCTTAAATCGTGAAACATTATCGGTAATGGGGTAAATCTTAAGTTCGCCCTTTATCCCCTGTGGTTTAAGGACTTCTCCTATTATCACTGTCTCCACGGAGTCTCGCCCTTTCGCATTTAGAATTCACTCTATCTATTAT
>CAYZDF010000160.1:0-2840 GCA_964477085.1 uncultured Gracilibacteraceae bacterium
TATATTAATCGGCTCATTGGTACTTAGCCTTCCACAATCCTCTGTGAGCTCCAATATTAGCTATATCGACAGCTTATTCACCGCTACTTCGGCAGTTTGTGTAACAGGACTGGTGGTTCTTGACACCGGAACCATGTTCACTCGACTGGGCCAGACCATTGTAATGTTTTTAATTCTCATCGGCTCATTAGGATTCATGACGATGGCCACAATTATCTTTTTGTTTCTGGGGCACCGGGTTTCAATACGAGACCGTCTGATCATCAAGGAAGCATTAAATCAGGAATCAATAAGTGGCATAGTGCAACTTGTAAAAGCCGTTGCTATAATTGCTGCTATTTTTATATTAATAGGAACAATCTTACTTTGTATTAGATTTATCCCCACCCTTGGTATATTTCAGGGGTTTTTCTTTGCCTTATTTCATTCCATTTCCGCTTTTGGGAATGCCGGCTTTGATTTGCTTGGTAATTATCAAAGCTTAACACTTGCCCCAAATGACTACCTTGTCAATGGGACTATTATGGTGTTATTCATTATCGGGGGTTTAGGGTTTACAGTAATTTTGGAACTTATTGCTTACTTTCGTTACCGGGAGCGTTTTTCTTTACATGCACAGCTGGTTTTAGTTATATCCGGTTTATTGTTATTTGGCGGAACTATATTGCTCTATATCCTTGAATATAATAATCCGTCCACCTTGGGCAGCCTGGCTGGAGGAGCTAAATTATTCTCTGCCCTTTTTACATCGAGCACTGCTCGAACAGCAGGTTTTAGTGTGGTAGATGCCAATTCCTTCCACCATTCAACCATTTTAGTAATCATTTCATTAATGTTCATAGGCGCTTCGCCTGCATCAACCGGAGGAGGTGTTAAGACAACTACCATCGGTGTTTTATTCATTACCATAGCCAATATCATCAAAGGTCGTAAAACCCCGATAATTTTTTTCCGCCAATTTCCCATAGATAAAATTTTAAAGGCTATTGCGATAATTATTACCGCGGGAGCTTTTGTTTTTATAGCAACAGTTCTGTTAACCTTGATTGAAGAACATGATTTCATAGCCATGTTTTTTGAAGTTGTTTCCGCCTTTGGTACAGTTGGTTTGTCGACAGGCATCACACCTGACTTCAGTGTAGCAGGCAAACTAATCCTGATAGTCACCATGTTTTGTGGCAGAGTCGGCCCTTTAACACTGCTGGTTGCTATTACCAGGCAAGAAAGTAAAGAAGATGGGTTAAAGTATCCTGAAGAAGATCTTATAATCGGTTAACTTAAAATTAAAAATATGTTAGTGAGGTGCAGAGATGGCCAGGCAATTTTTAGTAATAGGTGTGGGACGGTTCGGCTCAAGTGTGGCTCGCAATCTTTATGCACTGGGCCATGAAGTAATGGTATTGGATAATAATGAAAAACGGATTAAGATGATAATCAACGATGTTACACATGCCGTAGAAGGAGATGCTACTAATGAAGAGAGCCTGAAGGCTTTGGACATTAAAGGTTTTAATGCAGTCATATTGGCTATCGGTGAGAATTTGCAAGTGAGTATCATGGCTACAATTATTTTGAAAGAGCTTGAAGCAAGATTTATTGTAGCCAAGGCTCAGTCTGAACTGCACGGCAAAACACTGGAAAAGCTCGGTGTCGGCCATGTGATTTTTCCAGAGCGTGATATGGGTAAAAGATTAGCACGTAATATTATTTCACCTTCCATGGTGGACCTATTTGAACTATCTGATAAATATAATGTAGTTGAAGTTGCAGCAGGTAAATATATGATTGGAAAAACACTTAAAGAACTTGATTTAAGGAGAAAACACGGCATTAACATTATTGCTATCCGCCGGGATAGCGAAGAAGACCCCATTATACTACCAATGCCAGAAGATGCTATTCAGGAAGAAGATGTGATCATTGCTATTGGATCTACTGAAGCACATAAAAGAATGAAATGGATCTAACCCGGCTTTCTGGATTCTGTTATCTCCGGTAATCAAAGGGTGGTCAGCTTGTTATCAGCCCTGATTCAAAAATGATATTGTAATTTTTAGTTCATGGGTATTTCTATAATCACTTTCGTTATTTTTTCAGCTATAATTATTTTTTCACTGCAGTAGGGGAAAGGAAATGACACCGCTTTACGGGAGACAACTCGCCGGCTGCTGCATAGCAACGCCGACCCTGCAAAAAAGATTGTTAAAGGTAAACATCTGTATTATTCTTTAATATCGAATAGACAATACTCATCTCCATTAAGCACGTTCTTCAGGTGGCGGCAAATGGTCCCGTTGTATATATCAAACTTCACTTCATCAACCTTACAATAGATCCGCCCCAGTTTTTCAGAGCCCTGCTCTATCCAATAATCAGCCAGCGGACAACTTGTAATCCGCCCTCTTTCAACCCCATCCTCGCAGACAATTTTATCGCTCTTCCAGCCCCATTTGGGCAAGTCTGCCCCGGCATTAAAGTTTTCAGCAGTCACCGGCAGCCCCAGAGCTTCGACCCGTTGCCTGGTTGTAGTGCCAACCTCTACCCCGTAACGCCTTATAATTTCATTTAAAAGTTCTTCACCCTGCTTTTCACCAAAGCGTTCGACCAATACTTCTGCAGTGTAATGGTAAAGCATCGCCAATCTTTTAATGATTAATTTTACCTGCTCTTCCGCCATCTTCTGCGGTACCATTTCATGAGCATTACCCTGCTCAGCCATCAATCATTCCTCCTCAGATTCCTCATCTTTTCCAGTTTAGTTTGATAATCTACTTATAAGTAAGGTTAATATATTTGTACTTTAACATGATAGAATTCATTTTTCCAACATTAATCTTAGA
>CAYZDF010000161.1:0-2816 GCA_964477085.1 uncultured Gracilibacteraceae bacterium
ACTATCCGTTCGGACTGGAGCATAATTCAGGGATAAGCGGCGACAACAGGTACCTATACAACGGCAAGGAGTTGCAGGAAGAGCTGTCGCTTGGCTGGCTCGACTATGGTTTCCGAATGTACGACCCACAAATCGGCCGGTGGAATGTAATCGATCCGCTGGCAGAGAAATACTTCTCTTTCTCACCTTACAACTACGTTCTTAATAATCCGGTAAGGTTTATTGATCCGGATGGGAGGATGTCGGATGAACCTGAATACTACATCTCTATGATAGAAGTAAACCTTGAAACTCAAACAGTAACTTTATTCTGGAGTTTTGAAGGAATGGGTCCACCGGAGGATAAGGACTCTGGCCCATACCGTGTTTCAACAGGAAAAGAAGATACACCAACAAAACCAGGCCTCTTTACAGTATGGTGGAAAAGTGATAACGGGAAAAACAAACATTTGAATACATCTACTGTGGCACATTGGGCAGTTAAATTCGATGGGCATAAAGCTTTTCATACTTATCCAAGTGTTCCAGATGAGCCGGCATCTCAAGGTTGTGTTAGAATGGCAGACGAGTCTGCAGCCAAGGCAATATGGGAGTATTCGAAAGTAGGTGTAACATTAGTATGGGTGCATGGAGAATGGGGCCATGAGGCTCAATGATTAATTAAATTCGACAAATTACCCCTTTTATTAAACAGAGCAAAATTACTTTGAAACATGAAAAAACCTTTGATTTATATTCTGTGTGCCCTTTCCGTCTGTTGTTCTTGTATTGTAAATGTGAAAAGCGATAAAAAGGAAGTTGGCGAAGCAGATAAATGTCGGGAATCAATTATAGAAAGAGGGTTTGAGATTGGACTCACTGTAGCTGAAAGATATTTGTTCTATGGGCATCTTGATTCTGTAATAGATGAAACCTCGGTCATATTAAGCTCATTGCGGGTTATGGACTGCCAGAGTTCTGAAGATCTTAGCGGTTTGATAATGTGCACGAGAGTTGAAGGGAAACACATATGTCTATTTGATAAGGGAGACATAACTGTGAGGGACAGTGTTATAACAATAGATTATTACGGAGTTCTACCTTATGGTCCAAGTTGGGAGTTGGAATATGTTCCTGTATACAAGGAGACCCTTTCTTTTATCGGGGACACTCTTATATCATTGAAAAAAGCAAGTTTACTCTCTCGACGAGATGTCACAAGAAAAGAATACGAATCAGTTACTAAGGAGTATTATAAGTTAAAGAGTGCAGATGATATTGGCCATATGGATACGGATTCCGTAGCTATTGTGTTTTTGAAGCTTTTTATCTGTTCGCTCAATGGAAATCAGGAAGCCAGGGAATTGTTTCTAAAGATTGAGGAAAACATTCCTGGGTCGACAGACGGCCTATTAGCTGAAGCCTACTATCCATGGGTTTGGTACCTTCACTTCTTTGGCACGGACTCTCTTCGGTAAATCATATTAGGATGTGTAAATTTGGTTTTTAAGCGAAAACTTTGATGTTTTTTACTTTATTCGAGAAGAACAGAAATCCTATATTTATAGAAGCTTAGAACAATATCAGCGGGCACCATAAGGTTTTATTATGATGCCACGGGCAGGAAAGTCAGCAAGGTGGTTTTTGTTCGTTCTTTTGCCTTGATGCAAAAGAACCAAAAGATCAAGGTCTGAACCGGTTCCGGGGAGTCGTCTCTGCGGTCAACACACCGCGTCAGAACTCGGTACACTTCGCGTCCCTCAAACACTAACGCTACCATAATTTGATATGAGTAACTATTCTCATTTGCTGACCTCCATTCCGACTCTCTCTCCCGGAACCGCTAAGGCCCACATGCTCTCCCGACCTTCGGTACAGGACTCAGCGACGCTCCGCATGCCCTGCTCTCCCGACCGGATGGAAATCTGAAGCAAATCAGAAATCTGATTTCGGCAATCTGATATCTGATATCTCCATGCCCTCCCGACCTCCGGTACGGGACTCCGCTGCGCTTCGTATGCGGCCGCAACCCGCAAGATGATGTCTGTTTTTAACTTGATAAAAACCTATTACACTGTACCTTGATCAGTGAATTTATATTATCTGTCAGGCAGAAAGTAATTATGGTTACAAAAAGGGAACCCAGAATATGTAACCGATAATTTTTAACTTTGCAAGAGATAAATACATACCAGCCATGGATGTGATAGAATTGCGGGCAGACCTGCACAATATGATAGACAAGATTTCGGATAGCAATGTTTTAAATGCCGTAAAAACTCTCTTGTCAGGAAAAACAGCAAAACATGCTGATTGGTGGAACACAATAAGTGAAGAAGAAAGGGCAGAGATATTACAAGGTCTTGCAGAAGCTGATTGTGGAGATCTTATTCTTCACGAGGAAGTAATGGCAAAATATAAAAAATGGCTGTAGAAATTGTATGGTCGAAAAGGGCATATCAGGGTTATGCCAGAATTGTTAAGTACCTTGAAGAAGAATGGACCGAGCGAGAAGTTAAAAAATTTGTTCGTGAAACAAAGCGTTTTTTTGATCTTTTAAAACGAAACCCACGGATGCTGGAGCCATCTAAAACGCATAAAGATTTATACCGAGGACCTGTGAACAGATTGACCATACTAACTTACCGGTATACTCCACGGAAAAAAGAAATCATTCTGGTAAATATCAGGGATACCAGAAAGAAACCATTGAAATAATTTATTCCAGCCAGCCACATTGAGTATTCCCGGTCAATGGCGCAGAACTTCGCTCTGTAAGACTTATATCGTCAATTACATACAATTTCTTAAATTTACCCGAGCTAATAACTACAACC
>CAYZDF010000162.1:0-2784 GCA_964477085.1 uncultured Gracilibacteraceae bacterium
CGCATGTTTTGCGAACATGTGCGCAGAAGGTATGATCAAAGCGGCGGAAGTTTATGAGGTGCGCGCGGTAACGCGGCTGCTTTGATCTGGTTTTGTCTGGCAGGCTTGCGTTGCCTGATGAAGGTCTGCATGTGCCGCAGCAGTGTGCGGCGGGCAGGTAGGTAAGCGCGTATAATCGTCAGCCATATATGTCAAGTGGCTGCAGGTATGTATGAATATCGATGTCGGTTGGCGGCGTAATATTCAAAAGGCGTCATGTCTGCGGCAATTTGCCGTGCGGTTGCGGATTATTCAGAGATTGAGGTTGAGATTGAAGTTGAGATTGTTCCGCAAGTGGAGCGCATAGTGCCGGAGGGGGCGGGCGCAGGGTCTCGTCATCTGTCGCAGGCTTTCGTTATCGGTCGCAGATTTTCGCTAATAATTCGGTAAACCACGGCTCATCCCGCACGGTCTTCAGGTCTTCTTCCGTGGGGATTGAGCATAGAGATGATTTTCTGGCCGACATGGCGCAGGCGCTGGAGTCATAGTCGCTTCAGCAGCAGGGTATTCAGGAAGCGATCGGCCCTCGGTGCGTATGCGCCGGGGGCCGTTTTAGTGTGTGAGATGTCGGAGAGGGCGATATCGAATATCCAATTGATCTGTGGACGTCTTTAGTGTATAGGGTTACAGAAATTAAGTGCGCAGAATGTTAGTAGGGATATGAATTTCTGGTGATTGGCATTGTAGGCAACGAGAATTGGATTATCTGTAGCTATTGCCGAAAAATTCTGATGGGAATTGTGCTTGTGGATGGTTGAGTAGGCGTAAGCGACTATCCACTAAATTTAGAAGTTGTCGCCACGGTAGCTATATAGTTTTGTTTTTTATTAATAAAGATTAGGAGAAGGTATGAAGCCAGCAGATATCATTCCTACAGCTCAAAAAATAGACAAGTTGGTTAGTAGAATAGATTTAGGTGAAATAAAGATACCTGCTTTTCAGCGAGGGTATGTTTGGAAACATGGTCAGGTTATCGAACTCCTTGATAGTATTGTTAGTTCATATCCCATTGGGAGTATATTGTTGTGGAATACTAAAGAGAAGATGAAATCAACAAGAAATATTGCTGGGTATAAAATCCCTTGTAGGTCTGATCAATATCCAGTTGATTATGCGTTAGATGGTCAGCAGCGTTTGGCGACTATGTATGGTGTATTTAGTGAAAGCATTGATCAAGAGAATGATGATCATGGATATAATCCTGAGAAGGATATATTTGAAGTTTATTATGATTTTAAAAATAAAAGATTTGTTCATGGTTTTGAGTGCGATGTGAATAGTGATTACGTAGTGTATATAAGAAATATAATTGCACCTAAAAGACTAATGAACGAGATGAAAAAGCTTGATCCTATTTATCATGATGATGCTCAGGATCTTATGTCTAAATTTATAAATTATGAGGTTCCTGTTGTTACGATTACAGGAAAAGAGAAAAGTGATGTTGGGGTTATATTTGAAAGAATAAATAATACTGGAACAAGATTGACTGCTCTTGATCTTATGACTGCTTGGACTTGGACAGATGATTTTCACTTTTTGAACGAGTGTAGGGAACTGTTAGACAGTCTGGGTTCAAAGGGTTTTGGAAGTATTAAAAAAAGTACTTTGTTGCAGATAGCTTCTGCTATAATTAAAGATACGACAAGAACGCAAGAGACGGTGGTGTTGTCGGGAGATGAGGTTCGGACGCGGTGGGGCGATATTAAAAAGGCAATAAAGGCTAGTGTTGACTATTTGCATACGGAATTGAAATGTAAACACTTAGACTTTTTACCTTTTACTCAACAATTAATATGTATTTCAAAGTTTTTTTACGAAATAAAAAAACCAAGTGCTGAGCAGTATGCAGCAATAAAACGCTGGTTTTGGGCTACATCTTTTTCAAGAAGATATTCAAGCGGTCAAACAACATCGAAGTCTGATGCAGATATTCGAGAGGTGTTGAAGCTTAAGCGTGGTGATGTTGAAGCTTTTAATGGGTATGAGCATGAGATTAGTGTTTCATCGTTAAAAGGGTCAAGATTTATGAAAAGCAGTCCTATGACAAGAGCTTTTCTTTTGTTGCTCGGACAAAATAATCCTATGGATTTGGTGAGTGGAAATAGAGTTGATGTTGTAAAATCTTTATCAAAGTATAATCTTAAAGAGTATCACCATGTTTTTCCTAAAGCATTTTTAGATAAAGTTGGATCGGAAAATAGTAAGATTGATAATAGATTTTCTAATTGCATTTTAAACTATTGTTTTCTGCCTTCTTCTTCAAATAAAATTATTTCTGATAAGGCTCCTTCTAATTACTTTTTTGAAATTATTCCTCAGGCAAAATTTGAATCGATACTGAGAAGTAACTTTCTTCCAGAGTTGAAGTCTACATACAGGAAAGATGATTTTAATGGTTTTTTGATTTCAAGAGCTGAATTGATAATTGATAGAGTTGAAGAGTTGATTAAAGACTAGTTGTTTCACGGGCCGAGGCTACCTCGCTTCGGCCTGTTCTTTTTTTGCATTTCTGTCTTCCTTTATCAGCATCCTTAACTTTCCCTTTTCACCACGGCATCTATTCCCATCAGATCGGAATTTTGGATCCGATTTCCTGCGTACCTGTCGAGGAGCAGAGGAAAAACAATAGGGGCCACTTAGGACTCCGTTTTTATGTTCGGCCTATTGTCACCAATCCCGCAGGCACGCCCTGTTACGTCCACCCGACCAAGGCCGCAAGCTTGGCAAGCACGTCGTCAACAA
>CAYZDF010000163.1:0-2692 GCA_964477085.1 uncultured Gracilibacteraceae bacterium
CTGGAAACGGTTTGCAAAAACCGTGACAAACCTATGAAATTTACCGTCCGTGTTAGCTGTAGGGCCAGAGTTCAGGTTGGGTCCATTCATTACGAATCTATCTTCTTTGTCCCTTTGGTGCAAACGCTAGAACTTGTAACTGTAACTTATAGAAGGCATTATTGGAAACAAGCTTTTCTGAAAAACCTTCATCTGAGTCACAGAACCATCTGGGTCTGAATCTGATCTTACGTAGTCAATATAGTAATACAAGGGATTTTGCCTGTTATAAGCATTATAAACATAGAATGCTAATATTCTCGTTCCTCGCTTTTTCTCCTTAGAATGATTGATTCCAATATCAAGCCTGTGATAGTCTCGCATCCGCAAATCGTTCATGTCAGTATAATGATGTGCTTCTCTATCAAATGCGAATATCGGACCAGTATTGTTATAATATCTTCTGGAACCAATGGTCTGATATTTTCCGATTGGCAGGGTTACCGGCAGACCAGTCGAATATACCCATGTCATCGATAAATCAAGTTTTTCGTTGAGTTTCCTTTTTAGCACAATCGAGAAATCGTGTGGCCGGTCATATTTGAAAGGGAACTCCTTGCTTTTGTTTATGCTTTCAAATTGTCTTGTTGTCTTTGACAGGGTGTAAGAGACCCACCCGGTAGTATTGCCCTTTGTCTTCTGAATGAGGACCTCCAGGCCTGTTGCACTGCCTTTGCCATCTTTCACTACCTTGTTTTCCCACATCTCTGTACCTGTAAAGAAGGAAGCCCCCTCCTTAAAAGTAATCAGGTCGCTGAGCCGCTTTCTGTAAGCTTCAATGGAAATTTCAATGCCCATATCTGTAATGGATTTCATAATGCCAACAGCAAACTGGTCAGAACTCTCGGGAGGAATCTGCGGGGTGGTTGGCATCCAGAGGTCTGCTGTCAATCCTAGAGCTGAATTGGTCAGCAGATGTACGAATTGATTCATCCTGTTGTATGATGCTGAGATGCTAAAAAGATCCTTAAATGCCAATGTCGTAGCTACTCTGGGCTCAAACCCTTGGTAGAGTGTGTTTTCAGTCGTATATCCATACCATCTTAATCCTGCATTTACACTCCAGGATTTAGTCAGTGTAATCTGATTTTCCGAATAGATGAAGTTCTCAAGTGTTGAAACAGATGGATTTTTAACAGTTTCATAAGTTTTCTCAGAATTCTTGAAGTCAGATTCATGCCTTAGTGTCCCTGGCTTAAAAGAATGCAGTATAACACCCCCGCCGAATTTCAATCTTAGTTTGTTATTAGGATTGTACTCAAAAGCCAGACTAAAAGAGTAATCATCAATAAGTGATCGGTATTCAGACATTGAGGTCTCTCTGTAATTATCTCTTGTGTTATTGTATTCGTACTTCGAGTAGTTTGTGTTTTGATACCTGGTGTAACCAAGAATCAATTCACTGAACAGGGATGAATTAAATAGATGTGTCCACTTGCCCGACAGAAGGGTATTTCCCCATTTCAGCCTGTTGGAAGCATAGGTTTTGGCATTGTTAGCCTCTTCTTTGAAAACACTGCTATATGCATCACGCCCGAAGTAGTGACTGATGAAGATTTTATCCTTAGCAGTCAACTCTGTGTTGATCTTTATAATATTGTCATAGAAGTTGTAACCTACCGATCCTCCTTCTAATACAGATGATGTAAGTGGGACAATGAACAAATCAGGCCAGAACCTTCTTAAAGAAATCAGATATGATGATTTCCCCTTCTTTATAGGCCCCTCAAGCATCAGTCCCGATGAGATTAAGCCCAGAGAAAAATTTCCATGTCGCTCATATTTATTTCCGTCCTTGACTCTTATGTCAACGATAGATGAAAGTCTGCCACCGTAACTTGCAGGAAATGCCCCCTTAAACAGTTTAATATCCTTGAGTGATTCGCTGTCGAACACAGACAAGTAGTTGCCCAGGTGATTAACATGGTAAAGTGGTATACCGTCAAGTAAAAACAAGTTCTGATCCAGACTCCCGCCTCTCACAAACAGTCCGCTCTGGCCTTCAGCTCCCGAGGCCACACCGGGAAGTAACTGAAGACTCTTCATTACGTCCTTTTCAATAAGTGCAGGTAATATGTCTATATCAGAAGGCCTGATATGAAGCATACTCATTTGTAAGCGATCTGAGATTTTGGCTACACTCGCTGTTACCGATACCTCATCAAGGGTTATTCCAGGAGTCAGGTTAATGTGTATGATCGTGTCTTTCGAGATGCTCAATTTCAGCGTGTCGGCTGTATAACCGATATGACTGATTACCAGACTCTGTATTCCCCCTGCTGTAATTTTTATACTAAAGAGGCCAAAATTATTTGTATTGGTAAAAGAGAGATTAACAGGATCAACAATATAAGCTCCGATAATCGGTTCTCCGCTCTGGGAGTCTTTAACATACCCGGCTACTTTGGCCGTCTGAGCAGTCAGTGGCTGAACACCTGCGATAAATAAATACAGGCCAACAAGCATATTATATAAGGCTATGGATCTATTCATAAGAGGTCATCTTTGATTCAGCATAACCTGCAAATATCCCATACCCTCCGGTTACATTGCTGAAGAGTCTCACCGGTCCGGTTGGATTTGTGATGTCAGGGTATTGTGAAGTACTACCCTCTTTCAGACCATTGGTTAACAAATATAAGTTTCTTTTTAT
>CAYZDF010000164.1:0-2661 GCA_964477085.1 uncultured Gracilibacteraceae bacterium
ACATTGGCTCTGTGATGACTTGAAAGATTTTATGAAATATATTTTCTTTCTTTTCCGGAACTAGCTCATTCTTGCCGTACTGTTCTTGAAGCTTTGTTGCCTCTGAGGTTGTCAGCCCCTTCAGCCTGTTGATCTTTTCATCTGTCATAATAGTTACCTCCAATTTTTCTTGTTATAAGATAGCTCTATGGCATTGCAATCTTCAGATATGTCCCAAAATAGATATAAAAAAAACCTGTGGAACATTTTACTGTCCCACAGGTTGTATTCACCTGCTGCCTAATTAGGCCCAGCCCCATGAACTTTTACAAAGTTCATCGCCTGATCAGATTGTACTGTAGATTTATATGCAGTGCAAAGAGATTATTAAGAGAATACCATGCAAATTATGGCTATGTCAAGTTAAAATACTCATATTCATATAGTTTATAAGTTTTAAGTTACTAATTGTGATTAATCGCTTCAGCATTTTCTCCTTTGTCGCTGACATATTCCTCAGCATTAATTTGAAATTGATTGATAACATACTATTTTTGAAAGCCTATGACAAAGCAACAGCCATTGGCAATGCAGCAATAATGAATGCTATCAATATAGACAATATCCACTTTACCGACCTTCTAATGTTTAACTTTCCTATTAATCCGCATCCTATACCTATGCAAATTGCGGCGACAAAAGCAATAATAGATGATTGGTTTATGCCAAAGTATGCTATACGAAACAGTCCTATTACTAATGACGCAACAATTGCTGACGGAAATGTCGTATATAGCGCCATCATAATTATCGGCAGATTGCGCAAATCAAGATATATATCAGACGTAACATGTACGCTGAAAACCATTAGCAGGCAACCTAGCAACCCCGCCATTAACCCAGTTAATACTTTCCTATGCATTGTTGAAGAAGGTGTTGCAATTTTTTCTCTAAATAATTGGTTACTCAAAGTAATAAACGATATCATGATCGTGGCGTTAAAAAACAATTCTTTCGCAAATTCATACATTTTTCACTTATACCCTTTTGTGTTCTTTGATTTGTTCATCATCATAATTTTATAACATACATATAAGAAAAAATATATCACATTTCGTAACTGCTTTCCATCGCTCTAAAGCAGTTTTTTCTGGCAGATACGTGGTCTTGGTCATGGGCAACACTGATGCCGATCAGTTCTATTATCCGATTTGTCAACACGCCCACGATAAAGGCTATGTTTTCTATATTAGTTAACTTGAATATTCCTGTTATGAGGATATCTTGATGTTTTTATTTTTATTTACAGGCTAAAAATGGAGTGTCTTTTTGGCACTGAGCTAAAAAAATGTGGGCTATGTTTTTCTAAAAACGAAAAGCATAGCCCTTTTTTTATTTCCCTGAAAGCACTGACAACTCAAAAAGATTGGAGGACAACACGATGTCAAATGAAACCATGCGATTCTTTTTTCCTCTGAAGCTCATCACCTATCCTCAGTACGACTGCTCGGAAGATGATCAGGAAGAACTTTCTCCCAGGGAAGCTGTGGCATATGAGGATCAGATTCTCGCTGCCATTGCCAAGGAGAATCGTTTCTTCGAAAACGATCGAGGTCTTGCCGAATATATCCACGACGAAGCTCTCAACAAAAAAGTGTATAGCCTTTATCCATCAGTGGAGGTTGTTGACGGCGAGCTGTGGGGAGTTATGAATGCCGGACTGAAGGAGCCCCTCTCCGGCGAAGAAGTTGCCGCACTCTTGGATTATGTCTCTGGACAAAATTCTGACGGATACGGCGAAGGTTTCGAGCAGCGTCCCATCAAAACTCCTGACGGCGAGATTTACGTCAGTTTTTGGAATCATGAAAACTATTCCCTTAAGCTGGAGAATGAAATGAAAAACAAAGCTCCCGACCTTGAACACGGCGGTCCCGTGATGGGAGGGATGTGATGAGCAAGATATTTTCACTCATCGGTTTGGAAACCAATACCGGCATCCGCGACGTTGCCATCATGGGCGGCATCCCTGAAGTGGAGGACATACAAAGATCGCAGACATATCAGGAGCTGGTAGAGGACTGCGGCTGCTCGGAATATATCTCTGTGGTTGTCCAATCCTTCCGGTATGGACAAGGCCCGCCCGAGCTAGCTGCTCTGGAGGACTTACAGTGGATCGGCTCACACAACGAAATTATTAAAAACGGTGAGGCGGAAAAGCTGCAGACTGCACGCTTCGCTATCCTCTATCCCGACCAGGGATTGCAGATGAACATGTAGCGCTCTTTGGTTTCTACCTGAAACTGAAGGGCGCTTTTTTATTTCAGAAGGAGTTGATCAAATGCAGAAAGAAAAAGTGATGATCGTTACACTCATGCGGTCGGACTTATATGACGCGCCGGGATATGTCGGTGCTTACCTAAACCTTCCCGCCAGCCGGGACGAGATACAGGACGCAATGGATCGCGCCCGGATCAGGGACGGTCTGCCATATCAAATTGTCGAGTGCTTTAATATGCAGGGCGAGGAACTGAACTTCATTCAGGAGAAGCCTTCCCTCGACAAACTAAATTTTTTGGCACACCGCATCAGCGATCTGCCCACGCATGACCTGCTGGCTTTCAACGGGTGTGTGGCGATGGGCGATGAACGGCCGGACATGAAAGCACTCATTAATCTAACTTA
>CAYZDF010000165.1:0-2647 GCA_964477085.1 uncultured Gracilibacteraceae bacterium
AGGCGCTCTCCTTCGTCGGGTAACGCCTACTAAACATACCGCCGGGCCGTTAGCTTGCATATATACCGTAGACTTTCTAAACAATAATTAGTATCGATTTTATACTTCTAAAGCCAAGTTCTCTCCTGGTTGAATGGATATTTTTGACAGGTAATAAAGATAATTATTTCTTATAACCTCATCCTTTCATAACTTCATGTTCCTTATCTGAATTTATATATTTAAAGGCAGTCTATAACGCCAATCTCTCTAATCTATCCACTTATTGTTTAAGCCCCTTAAATCGTCAGACTAAGTTATAGATAGAAATCTGTAATTTTATGATGATGAACAAGAGAACATTTACAAAAGAAGAAAAGCTGCGTATCATTAAAGAAGCTAGCGAACAAGGCGTAAAAGCAATCCTTGCAAAGTATGATCTGTATCCTGCCACCTATTATTCCTGGAGAAACAAACTGGAGGAAATGGGAGAAATAGGTCTTCAGCATGGAATGAATCCCAAGCATTTAAAGCGGATCCGAGCCCTGGAGAAAGAAAACTTAGCGTTAAAGCAGTTATTGGCCGAAAAGGAGTTGGAAGGCAAATTAAAGAGTGAACTGTTAAAAAAAAAGTATGCATTGGAGAAAAGAGGGAAATAGTCAATTCCTTCATTTTTCGTGGCATGAAAAGGGATAATGCATTGGCAATCGCAGGCATGAGTAAGCATCAGTATTATTATAAACCCAAAGCAGGTATAAGGGGCCGAAAGTCCAGCCAGGTTACATTAAGAATAGCAGGAGCAGATGTTGATCGTGTTCCCAACTATGTTGTTGTTGAACAAATTAAGGAAACGCAATCCGATCCTGACACCAATTACGGCTATCAAAAAATGACGTATGTTTTACTGATACTTGGATTTTTCATTAATCACAAGAAAGTATATCGATTGATGGGTGAACATAATCTTTTAAGGGCCCGGTCGCAAAAACATGAACGTTCCTTTGTAAAGTATCGCAGGGTAATGCCTGGTGCGCCACTGGAGATTTTAGAGATGGATATCAAGTATGTCTGGGTTGAAGAGCATCGAAGACATGCCTTTGTGCTTACTGTTCTGGATACATTTACAAGGGTGGCCTTATGCTGGCATGCAGCTTATCAAATCAGGCAGACTCAGATTAAGAGTATCTGGGAGTACATCATTGTAAATTATCTTCAACCCTATAATTGTCTGGGAAAAAGAATGCAGATTGAGATCCGTAATGATAATGACAGCCGGTTTATAGCCAGAGCTGTTCAAGAGTTCTTCTTAGAAAATAAGATATCGCAAGTCTTCACGCATCCATACACTCCTCAGGAGAATGGTCATATTGAAAGCTTTCATGCTATCCTTTCGGAAAAACTGGCGAGACAGATCTTTTGGTCCTTAGCTGAACTTGAACAATGTCTCGTCTTGTATTATGAAAAATATAACAACCATCGCATCCATAGCTCAACTTGTTATTTACCTCCCATGGTGTTCTGGAATTGCTGGGAGAATGGACTAATAAAATGTATACCGAATGAAAAAGAGAGAAAAATCAAATTTAAACTGCTTGTCCCTTATCACCAATTATCGGGTAATATGAACCTGAGGGAAGTTCCTTGCTCGCCTGCGACAACCCTCGATGGGTTGGAGAAGGCGGTAGTCTTAAAGGAAATGAACGGCGCCGTATCACTTCCACAACCATCGGTTTAAAAATCACCTTCGGTCGTTCCTTGCTATGACAAAATTAAATTGAATTTTTTATGTATGTTTAACCGTCTATAAAAAAGTCCGATTAATAGGGGTCCAGACCATTATAAAATCTTGAGATGAAACTAGTAATCTTAGCAATTCTTGCCCTCTTGTCAACAGAATCATTTGGACAATACCCAGACAGGTTTGAACCATACCGACAAGCAGATTATCCACAAGGTAAGTATGAAACCACTTATGATTCAACTAGATTCAGTTCATTCTTAATCGAAGTTCGCCAAATAAGAAGCAAATTCAGTTCTGACCCATTCACTTGTCGAGCATGGCTAACAGTAACCGCTAAAAACAAGATCATATATCAAAGATATTTTAAGGATATTGAGGCAGTTGGTGATTGTCACGGAATCTTCATTCCCTTCTCCCAGCCACGAGTTGACTTTTTTATCCTATCGAAACTAGGAGATTATGACGGAAGGATTTTTATTATTGATACTACTGGAAATGTAACTGAAAAAATTGGTGGTGAGTTTTATATTTCCACAGACAAACAATACTTATTTTCAAATTATCACTCTGATCTTTCTGGATTGACAGTATTCGATTTTTGTGAAGGGAAAACCATTTTCTCTGATACAATTGAACCCAAGATATTGGATTGGTACTACAAGGATAAAAAATTTTACACTAGTTTCGAATCATTAGACGGCCGAGATTCTAATAACTATTATTACAATTTTGATTTCAACTCGAGAAGATTGATCATTACCTCACATGAGAAGGAATATCTCAAAGCAGAGGATAAACTAAACTCTTATAATGGTCTAACCACAAGAAGGTTTTGTAATTGCGGCCTAGAAAAAACTCAAAGACAAAAGTAAATTCGATCATGTCTTCGTATTCGCTCAGCGCCTCCAACCCAAACGCCTCGCTGGC
>CAYZDF010000166.1:0-2630 GCA_964477085.1 uncultured Gracilibacteraceae bacterium
GTTAACTTGGCGGTGAAAGTCAGCTGTGGGCTTGGTAGTATAATGGGAACGTTACAAACAGCGAAAATAAAAAGGTAAAAGTTCAGGTAAAGTTCAGACAGCCGACAATATATATTCAGTTTTATAATGTAGCATAAATTCTAAACAGAAGTGAAGGGAGTGAGAACATGAACGTCATTGTGAGCAGGTTAATACAGATACATTAACCCTAGACCCATTGGCTGTTAATGGACTGTATACAAAAATTTGATATTAACCTGTGATCAAGAAGTATTATGGTAATTATTCAAAAATTATAAATACCCCAGGCCGAATGGAACACACAGACGGTATGTCAACGTGCAATAGTACAAGCCATTCCGTACTGAGTGTCACTCTATTGATTATACTGGCTGGACCAACTGCCTTTATCACAAAACCTAGAACCATTAAATTGTAGGAGGAAAGAAAAAATGTTTGTGATTATTAACGCACTCAAAAGTATTACCCGTTCAAAAGGACGAAATATCCTCATCGGCATTATCGTTCTTGCTATTGCAGCCTCTTCTTGTGTGGCTCTGGCAATCCGAAATGCAGCAAATGAAGCCGAAATCGCAGGTTTAGACCTACTGACCATTAGTGCGTCCATTAGCTTAGATACTCAAAGGTTGATGGAGGAGGCACAAAGTGGTGGCGGCGATATGAGAGCTATCCGGGAAAGGATTTCACAATATCAAAATTTGAGTTTATCGGAGCTTTTGACTTACTCCGAATCCGATTATGTGCAGAACTTCTATTATTCCAGTTCCATATCCCTTAACGCAAGCGGGGGCTTGGAACCGTACGGATCCGACGGCAATTCCGGTGGCAATTTTCCCGGTAGGATAGGCGGTCAAGGCGGACGTGGAGGCATTGCTATGGGCGACTTCACCGTGACGGGATATAGCGCAGAGGATGCTATGATTAAGTTTGTTAACGGTACTTCCAAAATAACAAGTGGTGAGATGTTCGATATAGCATCCTCCGATATGAACTGCCTGATTAGCTATGAACTGGCTTTATTCAATGGCTTGTCGGTGGGGGATACTATCACGCTGGCTAACCCGAACATAGGAGATGAAACTTATACTTTTACCATTGTCGGGATTTACACCGATTCTAGTTCTAGGGAATCCAGCAATATTCCGCGCTTTTCTACAGCCATGGAACCAGCAAACTTAATCTACACCAGTTTCAAAGCATTACAAACTATTGTGGAACACTCTGCCTCCGTTGCTGTCACAGAAACCTATGAGAATGGTTTTGAAATCAGCACCGCTGTCATCGAGCAGCTTTCCAGCACGTTCGTTTTCTCTGGTCGTACAGATTATGAGAACTTTGGCGAGGAATTGACAGCCAGAGGATTGGCTGAATATTACACCCTTTCATCTTCGGACATAAACAACTATGAAGCTGGGTTAGTTCCACTTCAAAATCTTTCCCAATTTGCTATGACACTATTGTTCATCGTACTTGCCATAGGTGGGATTATTCTAATAGTAATTAACGTATTCAATATCCGCGAACGCAAATACGAGGTGGGAGTATTGACGGCCATTGGGATCAAAAAAAGCAAAGTTGCCATGCAGTTTGTCATTGAAATTCTATGTGTCACATTGATTGCCATTGTCGTGGGAGCGGGGGTTGGAGCAGCGGTCAGTGTGCCGGTTTCCAACAATCTTCTATCGGTACAGATTGAGCAAATGCAATCCCAGGAAGCAAACCAAGAAACGAACTTCGGTAGAGTGCCAGGGGGCATGACTGGCGGCAGACAAAACATTGAAGGTGGAAGAAATTCTATGTTGGATATATTCAGAGGTAACCGGGCGGATGTTAATTATCTGGATCAAATCAACGCAACCGTCAACTTCTCAATTTTAGTCCAGCTGATCATCATTGGTATCATACTCACGCTTATTTCCAGTTTCGCGGCTGTGGTATTTGTTATGAGGTATGAGCCCCTGGAGATATTGGCAAATCGGACGTAATCAAAAAACTAGTAAATAGTGGAGGAAACAACAATGAGTATCCTTAGATTAGAAAACATAAGCTATACTTACGACGGACGCACTAAAGTGCTGGACGGATTAAACTATGAATTTTTTAAAGGGAAGGTATATGCCATCGTCGGGCGATCTGGCGCGGGTAAAACAACCCTTCTTTCCCTGATGTCTGGCTTGACGTCTCCCACGGAGGGAAGAATCCTATTCGATAACCAAGATGTGCGGAATATTAACCGTTATGAATACCGCAGTCGTTATGTGGGGGTAGTATTCCAACAGTTCAACCTGCTACCCCATCTGAACGCTGTGGAAAACGTGGAACTATCCATGAGGGCTTCAGGTAAAAAAATAGAGGACAAGAGGAAACGGGCAACTGAATTGCTGGACAAGGTAGATTTAGATGATACCCTTGCCAAGCGGAGGATTTTGAAGCTCTCCGGTGGTGAACAGCAGAGGGTGGCCATTGCAAGGGCCTTATCTTTTGACCCCGACATTATTTTAGCAGACGAGCCAACCGGTAACCTTGATCTAACCACTCAGGAAGATGTAATGGACATATTCAAACGACTGGCACATGAAGAGAATAGATGTGTGATTATCGTTTCCCAC
>CAYZDF010000167.1:0-2594 GCA_964477085.1 uncultured Gracilibacteraceae bacterium
AGGAGGTTTCGGGATGAAGAATAAATTGTTTCTTATCGCAGGTATAGTTCTCTTATTGGTATCAGAACCGAAGTATGCATTAGGTATGCACATCATGGAAGGATTTCTTCCGCCGATATGGAGTATTACTTGGGGTGTCATTGCCTTGCCTTTTGTCATCCACGGTTTTATGTCCTTACGGAAGATGGTGGAAGAAACACCGAAGATAAAATTGTTGATAGCCATGGCTGGCGCCTTTTCTTTCCTGCTGTCAGCTCTTAAAATACCTTCAGTCACTGGAAGCTGTTCTCACCCAACAGGTACCGGAATGGGGGCAATCTTATTCGGGCCCACTATTATGAGTGTACTTGGAGCGATAGTTCTGTTGTTTCAAACGCTTCTTTTGGGACACGGCGGACTTACGACACTTGGAGCCAATACTTTCTCTATGGCGGTTGTGGGCCCCCTGATTGCTTATGCGGTGTTTCGAGTCGTTCAAAAATTGAGAGGATCTCAGCAGCTGGCAATTTTTTTGGCTGCCGCATTAGGGAACTTATGTACTTATATTACGACCTCGATCCAGCTGGCATTGGCCTTTCCTTCAGAAGTTGGAGGATTCGTGGCTTCTCTTGGGAAATTTATGAGTATATTTGCCTTGACTCAGATTCCTCTTGCTATTAGTGAAGGGATATTAACGGTGCTTATTATCAATGTTATAGCTTCATATACCCAAGTTGGATTACCTTCGCTGAAAATATCTAAGGAGGTCTAGCTTATGTATGATCCAAATCTTAGGACAAACAAAACAAGGATTGTTACCAGTTTTCTTTTGATACTGATTGTTATTGCTTTGGCTATCGTGCCGATGATAATGGTTAAAGGTGCAGAATTCGGCGGGGCTGATGATCAGGCTAAAGATGCCATTGCCGAAATTAATGGTAATTATGAGCCTTGGTTTTCACTCATCTGGGAGCCTCCCAGTGGCGAAATAGCAAGTATGCTATTTGCGCTCCAGGCTGCAATAGGTGCGGGAATCCTTTTTTATGGAATTGGCTATTTAAGGGGTGTAAGTAAAAGAAAAGAGAATTAAGATGATCGCTATTGACAAATGGGCGTATTCTTCAAAAATTAAAGATAGAGATCCCATGGAAAAACTTTCGTTTGCCCTTTTGACATTGAGCGTATGTCTTTGGGCGAATTCCATAACAGTTTCAATAGCTGTTTTACTAATCATGATTTGGGCTAACGTTTGGCAAGGGGGAATTCCTTTAGCACAAGTTATGAAGCTTCTGGTTATCCCCTTGGTGTTTCTTCTGATTGGAGCGGCGACAATTGCTGTTGAGATATCAGGTCAATCATATGGGTTGTTTGCTTTTGTACATTTTGAAGGTATCTACATTGGAGTATCCGAGGCAGGTCTGATTAAATCGATGCAAATTTTTTTACGTGCTTTGGGAGCGGTTTCCTGTCTTTACTATTTAACACTGAATACCCCGATGATTGATATTTTTGCCTCTATGAAGAAGCTCAAAATGCCGTTATTAGTGATTGAGATGATGAGTTTAATCTATCGATTCATATTTATTCTCATCTATACGGCTGAGACGATGATTATCGCCCAAAGCTCAAGACTCGGTTATACTGGTGTTAAGTCGGGGTATCGTTCTCTTAGCCATTTAATTGCATCCTTATTTGTTCGCTCTTACCAACAGGCTGACAGAATCTATACTTCTTTAGAAGCAAGGGGATATGACGGTGAAATTTGCGTTTTGGAAGAGCAGAAAAAACCAAGAGTTTTCAATTACGTCAAGGTGATAGTCATCAATCTAATACTTATTCTCTATGCAGCTGTTGTTTAAATGTTAATAAGGAGAAAACCTGTGATGTTGCCAATTATTCTGCAAACTGAAGATTTATCTTACACCTACCCTGATGGAACAAAAGCTATTGATCGTATCAATATTACTGTCAAGATAGGTCAGACTACGGCAATTTTAGGAGGCAACGGAGCAGGCAAAACAACTTTATTTACCAATCTGAACGGAGTACTGAGACCTACCTCAGGGCAAGTGTTACATCATGGCAAGCCTGTCCAGTATTCCAGGAAGGGTCTGAAAGAGCTTAGAAAAGCTGTAGGTTTAGTATTCCAAGATCCTGATCATCAGCTATTCTCCGCCTGTGTCTATCAGGATGTATCTTTTGGCCCGATGAATTTAGGATTGGATGACCAAGTGGTTAGGGACAGGGTAGAAAGTATTCTGCAAAAAACAGGAATACAAAACTTAAGAGACCGACCGACACACTCTTTGAGTTTCGGACAAAAAAAGCGGGTTGCGATAGCGGGTGTCTTGGCTATGGAACCTGAAATACTTGTCTTAGATGAACCAACGGCAGGTTTGGATCCTAAAGGTGTTAGGGAAATCATGGGACTTTTAAAAGATATGCAACAGGAATCAGGGATCTCCGTCATTATCGCCACTCACGATGTGGATATTGTCCCTCTGTTTTGTGATTTTGTTTATGTTCTGGATCAAGGTAGGGTTACGTTTGAAGGAACCCCTCAAAATATATTCAGAAAGCCTGAGATACTCAGAAAGCATCACTTAAGATTACCC
>CAYZDF010000168.1:0-2483 GCA_964477085.1 uncultured Gracilibacteraceae bacterium
TATTGTAAATAAGACTTTCGTACAGATGCTGGAAACGCTGGGATACGATATTGAACTGAAATATATAAAACGGGAGGATGCGTAATGAGTTTTTTGAAGGACAGCAGCATTTCTATTTATGAGGCGATGATGCACATAAAGGAAGGCAGATACGTGATGCCCGCATTCCAGCGACAGTTTGTATGGAGCATGGAACAGATTGAGAAACTGTGGGATTCTATTCTCCTAAATTATCCTATAGCTACTTTCCTGTTCTGGCACGTTGATGATAATAATGTCACATGGGATACTTATTTTTGCAACTTTCTGACTTCTGTGACCTTTGATAACAGGAAGCAGGCAGACAGCGTGAATTATGAATTGACAGATATTGATGTAAATACTACGGATACTGCCATCCTCGATGGTCAGCAGCGATTGACTTCGCTATATCTTTCTCTGTTTGGCGATTCCTATATCAGAGAAAAGTATGCCCGCAGGAACACAGTGGGAGGCACGGTCACAAAGTTGCTCATTGAATTAAATAAAAACAAGCTGGACGTGGACGAAGAGGAATATAACAGCAAGAAATATGATATCAAATTCAGTGTAAAGGTCGGTCGTTTAAGTCCAACACAATTTGAGCTACGGAATATCCTGCAGGAAAAATTCCAGAACAATAGTACACGAGATAAGGCGATAGAGGATGCTATTGCCAATGTTCCTCCAGATAGTAAGGACTATGCGAGGAATCTGCTGAAGACGCTATATCATAAAATATTCACCGAAAAACTTATACGTTTCACCGAGATACACGATATGAATCAGGACGATGCCTTGGAAATGTTCGTCAGGTTCAATAGCGGTGGTAAAGCACTTAGAAAATCAGAAATCACGATGTCCATACTTGAAGCATACTGGCCGAGTGCAAAGACCGAGTTTGGAAAGCTTTTGGTGGATTCATATGAGGGTTATGGTTCTGATTTCATAATAAGGGCTGCGTTAATGCTTTATGGTGATGTTGTGAAATCAAACATCAATAGAAAAATCTCTGAGGAACTGAAGAATAACTGGTCATCGTTTAAAAAGGCACTCAAGAACCTGGAAACGGTGCTGAAGAGTCTACGGATTGAAGTCAGCCGATTCTCAAGTAGCTGGAACGTCTTGCTCCCAGTGTTGTATTACATCTATTACAATCCGGAAAACCACGTTAATAACACTGAGGCAATCCGAGCATATTTGATGAGGGCAATTCTCTTCACATATTTCCAGTCCGGCACAACAAGTAAGCTGCAACAGATGAAAAGCAATATCAACAGTTACGATTATGAGATAACTGTGGAGATGCTTGACCAGATTACCGACCTCCGCGTGACCGATGGTAAAATTGAAGATATACTAAACGCTGAAAAAGGTAGCCGTGTTGCCGGGGATGCGCTTTATTATCTCTGCTTGGAATGGACGAATAAGAATTTTAAGTACGAGCAGGATCATCTTCATCCATACGACCGTTTTGATGGCAATAAGCCGATCTCTGTTTCAATGGAGGATTGGCGAAGATGGCGGGGACTCCGTAACAGGCTCCCTAATCTTCAACTATTAGAGGGCCGAAGCAACGGGAGTAAAAACAACATGAGACTTATTGACTATTACAATGATATGAACGATGCTCAGAAAGCAGATTTTTATAAACAGGCAATCATTCCAGAGGGAGTATCGCTTGAGATAGAGCATTTTGAAGAATTATATAACAAACGGAAAGAAATGTTAGCCGCAAGAATAAAAGCTTTGTTGGGGTAACTTGCTATTTGCAGTTGATTGAGAAAGAGGTGGGCTTATTATGAAAGTTGAGTTCCTTGTTAATACAGAAATTAATGACGGACGACAGCTTTTTATTTCTGCAACAGAATTTTTTAAAGCGAAAAACGACGAAGAAGAGTTCAATAGTTTTGCTTTTGCCACTCATGCTTTATTTTCATTCTATGGTGTGGATGATTTCATCAAACGAGATGAGTATGAAAAAATTCTAAAGGCAGTCGATAAGGGCGGTGCAGTCATTATAACCGTGGTTGAAGACAGTTATCCCAGACGGTTTTATCCGGAAGTATTTGTTTCAAATAACAATCGCTTAAGGTCTGTTGATTTAACTTAACTCTCATAACGGTGCATACGGCATCGTTATGAGGGGTGTGCAAAAATGCACACGGGGGTGTTCATCGTTAAGGGGTAGAAAAAGGCTGCCGTTATGTTGTATCAAATTAGACACGGCAACAGACCCGGCTTGCGGCAGCGGCGGCATGTTCGTGCAGTCCGCCAAGTTCATAGAAGCCCACCAAGGCAACCTACAGAATATATCCGTATATGGTCAGGAAAGCAACCCCACCACATGGAAGATGTGCATGATGAACCTTGCCATCCGCGGCATCGAGGCCAACCTTGGGCAGTTCAACGCCGATACGTTCACAAACGACCAGCACAAGACGCTCAAGGCGGACTATGTGCTC
>CAYZDF010000169.1:0-2465 GCA_964477085.1 uncultured Gracilibacteraceae bacterium
GCTCTTAACGGGAACGGTTGCGTTTGTGTCACCCATTGGTAACAACTTTGCGCGTTTGCCAGTGCCGATTTTCACCCATATCCAGACAACTCCGTACGTATTGTGCTTAAGAGCTCTAAACCCAAGCCCTGCTATGGGTTTTAAGACAACAAAAAGCCCGGCGGGGCTCTGATGACCGATTGTAGGAGATAATTTAATGGCCATTAAGAAAAGTGAACTTTACAGTCACCTTTGGAAGAGTTGCGATGAACTCAGAGGGGGTATGGATGCCTCTCAATATAAGGATTACGTCCTGGTCCTACTATTCGTAAAATATGTCTCTGATAAGTCGATGGTTGACCCAGATTCGTTAATTGAAGTTCCTCAAGGTGGAAGTTTCAAGGATATGGTAGCCTTGAAAGGAACTAAAGATATTGGTGACGGCATAAATAAGATTATCGGGAACTTAGCAGACGCCAATGGCCTTCAGGGTGTAATCAATCTAGCAGATTTTAATGACTCTTCAAAGCTAGGCTCCGGTAAGGAGATGCAGGAAAAACTATCCAAGTTGATAGCCATATTTGAACATCCGGATTTAGATTTCAGTAAAAACAGAGCTGATGGAGATGATTTACTTGGTGATGCTTATGAATATCTGATGAGAAATTTCGCAACTGAATCAGGTAAATCTAAAGGTCAGTTTTATACTCCCGCTGAAGTGTCCAGAATAATGGCCAAGGTAATCGGTGTCAGTAAGGCTAGCAGTCCAACTCAAACTATTTATGACCCTACATGTGGTTCAGGCTCATTGTTAATCAAAGCATCTGATGAAACGGAACTAAATCTGGCCTTATATGGACAGGAAATGGACCTGTCTACATCGGCAATGGCCAGGATGAATATGTATATCCATAACAATCCTACCGCAGAAATCTGGTCTGGAAATACTTTATCCTCTCCCCATTGGATAGACTCAAATGGCATGTTAAAGACTTTTGATTTTGCAGTAGCTAATCCTCCATTTTCAACAAAATCATGGAGTAATGGCGTTGACCTGGCTAATGATAAGTATGAAAGATTTACCGGATATGGAATCCCACCGGCAAAGAATGGTGATTATGCCTTTCTATTGCATTTCATAAGGTCTCTTAAGAGTGATGGTAAGGGAGCTATAATCCTGCCACATGGAGTTTTATTCAGAGGTAATGTTGAAGCTGAAATTCGTAAGAATATTCTACTGAAACATTACATCAAAGGGATAATAGGACTTCCTCCAAACCTATTTTATGGAACTGGAATACCCGCCTGTATCATCGTCATCGATAAGGAAAACTGTAAATCTCGAACTGGCATTTTTATGATTGATGCAAGCAAAGGATTTATTAAAGACGGAAATAAAAACAGGCTACGTGAACAGGACATCCATAGGATAGTTGACACTTTTAATAATCAGATGGAAATACCGAAATATTCCAGAATGGTAACTCTGCCTGAAATTGAGAAGAATGACTATAACCTCAACATCCCAAGATACATTGATAGTCAAGAGCCAGAGGACTTACAGGACATTGAAGGACATCTACTTGGAGGTATCCCTGGTCGTGATGTAGATGACCTGGAGGACTACTGGAAGGTCTATCCGTCACTAAAAAACAATCTGTTTAACAAGAGTCCAAGAGACGGTTATTACGAAATAAAAGTCAGTCAGGAAGATGTAAAATCAACTATTTTTTCTCATCCAGAATTCAAAAAATATACAGAAGAAATATCCGAAATATTTGTCAACTGGAGATATAAAAATATTCCTGTACTGAAATCTCTCAAAGCCGGACTAAAGCCCAAACAAGTCATCAAAGACCTGTCTGAAGACCTTTTAGAGTCATTTTCTAACAAAAACCTGATTAACAATTACGACTTATATCAACACCTGATGAACTACTGGATACAAACCTTGCAGGATGACTGTTACATGATTTCTCTTGATGGATGGAAAGTAGAACTCAGCACGGTTAAAGGAAAAAAGAACAGTTTTGACTCGGATTTATTACCCAAGAAGTTAGTCATAGACAGGTATTTTAATGATTATCAGAAAACCATAGAGACATTAGAATCCGAAAGGGACGAGATAATAAGACTGAAAGAAGAGTTTGAGGAAGAAAATAGTGGAGAAGATGGACTTCTGGAGGAAGTAAAATCAGATAAAGGAACAATTAGCAAGGGGGCTGTTACCAAACGCATAAAAGATATAAAGGGTGACAAGACATCTATAGAAGAGCTTAAGGTCCTACAGAAGTATTTAAAATTGATAGACAAAGAGTCCGAAGCTAACAAAAAGATAAAAGACGCTGAAAAGGAACTGGATGATAAGGTTATTGAAAAATTTAAAAAGCTTACTGAACAAGAAATAAAGACATTGGTAGTCGAAGACAAATGGATGACTGCCATTGAGCAAGACCTCAAGAATGAACTTGACCGAATATCACAAA
>CAYZDF010000170.1:0-2459 GCA_964477085.1 uncultured Gracilibacteraceae bacterium
AGCAAAACACCGAGCCTGTTAAGTTCATCTTTCAAGACGTAATCATTGCTTTGACAGCGGGTTATTACTACCCAATTAGCGTGCTACCTTATCCTTTGCAAGTACTTGGTAGCTTTATACCACATTCCTACGCATTGGACGCCTTTCGACGACTTATGATCCCGGGTGGTGACTTACTGACACCGGTTCTACCGTTGCAAATTGCAATGCAGAACATAAGTCCCATTTCGCTGGACATTATTGTATTAGTCATTATGTCATTGGTGTCTTTGCCGTTAGGGTGGTTCATGTATGTCAAAGGAATTGAGAAAGCAAGAAAGGATGGTACGCTGACAAGATGGCAATAGAAAAAGCAATCGAGTTACAAAACATCTTTAAACGCTATAAAATCAAGAATAGTAAGAGTCCCTTTGTGGCTCTAGACAATGTCAGCCTATCTATAAATAAAGGGGAGATTTTCGGATTGCTTGGTAGCAATGGCGCAGGGAAAACCACAATCATAAAGATCATGGCAGGACTTTTAGAAGCAGATAGCGGTAGTGGTTCCGTGCTTGGACACGATATATATAAAGAACATAAAACTATACGCTCCATGGTTAGTCTGGTTGCACCAACCGCCGACGTTGGAACTGACAACAATTTAACAGTCCGTCAAAATCTTGAATTCTGGGCGGTGGTATATGCTTTAGAAGCAAAACAACGCGTCGCGCGCATCAATGAGATGTTAGATTTTCTTGATTTAAGGCAATATGAGCATCACTGGCCAATGAGCATTTCTGCAGGAAATCGACAAAAGCTTGCTATTGCTCGATCGTTGCTTGTGGAAAATCCAATCATTTTCTTAGACGAACCAACTGTGAAACTTGATGCCAAAAGTGCGGATGCCGTGCGTGAACTTGTGGGAAGAATCAACCGAGAATTTGGTATTACTGTCATCCTCACAACACATTATATTTTCGAAGCCGAGGAACTTTGTGAACGCGTTGCTATTATGCACAAAGGAAAAATCATTAGCTGCGACACAGTAGCAAATTTGCGAAAAAATCTTCAGAAATATGATGAGCTTACCATTACTTGCAAAGACATTTCAAAAGAAGCAATAGACGGAATCAAGTCGTTTCCCTATGTAATCACTTGTGATTATGGAGCTAACACACTTAAAATTCAAATGACAAATATACACGAAAAACTCTTGGAGATAATAAAAGTACTGAGAAAACATGGTATAGAAATCACCGAAATTGCGACAAATCAACCAAGCCTTGAGGATATCTATGTCGAAAAAATTGGAGCAGGAGGTAGCCAATAGATGTTTTTGAAATCGGCGTTATCTTTTGCACGACTTGAATACCGAACCCTGCGATTTTATCCGTCAAGCTTTTTTCTAGCAATTGTTCAAAGCTTTGTAACGACGGGCATGTGGTTTTTTGTTTCACTATTTTTAAAGGACTATGCAGATAAATCTCTTGCCAGCTATGGTGGTGATTTCGTTTCCTATATGGTCATCGGAGTTGTTTTTTTTCAAAATGCCGGCATCATCATGACCTTGCCTTATCAGAGTATCAATACTGCTTATTGGGATAAAAGACTTGAAGTTTACAACTCATCCTCTTATGGCATATGGGCTTTTATAACCGGACGTTTTATTTGGACATCCTTATATCAATTCATCATTCAAATTGGAGTATTGACCTTCGCGGTGTTGATCGCGGGTGTAAACATCAACACAAACATTCCTGTGATTCCCCTGATTTTGTTTTATCTTTCATTTATTTTCACGTGCCTTGGGTTTGGCTTGATTGGCGCGAGTAACATCTTTAATCTCGAAGTGAAACAAGGTCGCGAACCTTTTACCTGGCTCGTTGATGTTTTAGCTCGAATCTTTTCGGGGATTTATTATCCTCTAGCTGTCCTCCCTGCCAGCATTCATTTTGTTTCACGCTTAATTCCACATACTTATGCGCTTGAAGGCATTCGTCTCGTTATGCTGAGTGGTTATGGCTTCGAAAATAGTATCGTGCTGAACAACACTTTGATCATGCTGGGCTTTGCAATTATTTCCATGATACTGGGCATTTATTCATTGCAAAATGCCTTAGATAAAGCATACAAAGGAAATGGAGTAGGAATGGTAGTCTAACTTCCTTTAACTAGATAAAATCTACTACAAAGCAAAAGGAGAGCAAATTAAATGAGAGAGACCGTTTATTATCAGCGCAATGCACCTGATCCTGTATTGGATGAAGCAACCGTACTTCACATAGTACTGCAACATGTAGCCGATGCTAAGGCATTAAGTGCAATCGACGAATCAGGTGGTGAGGCCCGGGCTTACGCGGTGGATGACAACATTGTTTTGAAGGTGCAGCGCCCCCAACAGCTACGCTCGAGCACAAGTCTTGAAAAGGAAGTGCTTTTTCTAAAGCAACTTGAAAAGCAAACCAATGTGAGCGTTCCCC
>CAYZDF010000171.1:0-2423 GCA_964477085.1 uncultured Gracilibacteraceae bacterium
TTTTTTTATGTTGAGATTCCGCTTTTATCCAATTTAATAAAACGATCATATCTTCTGAATCAGGAATCCGCGAAACTTTTTCAACATCTACATCCAATGGTTTGCCTTTCCATAGGACATTATCCTTTTTGTCTTCGTAAATTATTAACTCGCCTTGGAAAACACGATATTTGTTTGAATATGACATTTTATTTCAACCTTTCAAATAAAGTAGCAAATGGTCGCTGTGGGATAAATGGCATAAGTCCAATTGGTAAACGTTCCCCAGGAGAAAATGTCAAGCTCCCAAAAACTGTACCAATTATAAGTAGACACTTTTTCAGGCTTCAGTAGCCAACGCATACTCATAGGGTGTTAAATTACCCAGGGCTTGATGTGGTCGCTGGTTGTTGTACATCATCATCCATTCTTCTGTCAGTTCTTGTGCCTCCTCCAGGTTCTGCAGCAAATAAGCATCTAACACATCTTCACGGTAGGTACGGTTCATGCGCTCCACATAACCATTTTGAGCCGGTTTCCCAGGCTGAATGAATATCCAGCGAATCCTATGTTGCTGTGCCCATTGGGCGGTGTGCCTGGCAATGAATTCTGGCCCATTGTCACTGCGGATTTGTTTTGGATAGCCTCTCCCTTCTGCCACCCGATCTAATAAGTTTGTCATCTGTTCTGCCGGGAAAGAATGTCTCACCTCGATCCACAACACTTCCCGGTTGTAATCATCCATGATATTCATGGTGCGGATTGGTTTTCCATTCATCAAGCTATCACTCATGAAGTCGATTGACCAGCTCTCATTGGCTCGTTTTGGCTGAGACAAACGGACTTTCTCCCGTCCTGACAGCCGTTTCCTCGGTTTGATCCGGATATTCAGCTTCATTTCGCAATAAACCCGGTAGATGCGTTTGTGATTCCAGCCATTTTCCTGCTTTTGGAGTACAGCATTCATCTTTTTGAAACCCCAGCGCGGATGTTCTTGTGCCAGCTTGCGTAATGCAGCCTCGATTTCAACATCTTCATTCGCCTGGCTTTTATACCGGTAACTCTGGCGGGGTAGCTCAACCGTTTCACAGGCTTTGCGTTCGCTCATCTGGTATCGCTCCATCAAATATCCTACCCACGCCCGCATTTCTGCCACCGTTATAGTTTTTTTTCGATGATTTCTTTCAGCGCTTCATGTTTCAAACTCAAGTCGGCGTACATCCGTTTCAATTGCGCGTTCTCTGCTTCCAGCGATTTCAACCGCTTCAGTTCGGCTTCTTCCATTCCTCCGTATTTTGTTTTCCATTTGTAATAGCAGCTCCGACTGATGCCATGTGTTCGGCAACTTTCATCGACGGATATTCCCGTTTCCGCTTCTTTCAGGATTGCCACGATTTGGCTCTCGCTATATTGTGACCTTTTCATTGTAGACCTTCTCCTGCTTCTATTATCTCTGTTGTGTCTACTTTTCAGTGGTCTAATTTTAGGGGATCCTTACCCAGGTGAGTATAGCAAAGAATTTCAAGATAGTCAAAATAAACATGGAATACTTAGGGGTGAAAAAAACCGCTTGCGATTATGCAAGCGGTAGTTTTTTGATCCTAAAGGGTATTCCGTTCCGTCTAAAAACCCTTTTTCCTTGGCCACCGAATTTCTTATTTATCTCTGCGCAATAAGCAATGTCTGCTTCATCAAGGAGAATTTTCTTTCCGCCTAATCCTGTTACCTATTTAATTTCAGCAATTATGCCGTGTTTAAACCATCTGTATATCGTGGAAGCATTTAGTCCATATTTCTCCACTGCTTCAGCGATACCAATACCTATGCCACGTAGCGGAAGGTATTTTTTAAACTCTGGCAAGTCTTCCTTGCGCCGATTTAATACTTCTTCCTCTTTAGCCTGTTTTTGAATGTCTTTTTCGTAAACGAGAATTTCACCCATTGCCTCACCGGCATGAATCTTTCCAGCTTGGACGAGATCACGCAAGCGTGTTTCATCCAACCCGTATTTCTGGGCAGCGTCAGGAATTGGCAGAAGGGTAGGGATAATGGTCATTTGGATTAACCAGAGGCGACGATGGGATTTGAACCCATGATCAGGGTTTTGCAGACCCTTGCCTTGCCACTTGGCCACGTCGCCATATTAAATAAAGAAGATTATAAAATTGGCATTGGTCTTTGTCAATCGAATAATAAAAAAGCCAAACTCGAGATTTGGCTTTTAAGAGCGGGCAACGGGTCTCGAACCCGTAAACCTCTTCCTTGGCAAGGAAGCGTTCTACCAATTGAACTACGCCCGCGGGCAACCCAGATTATAAAGGATTTTATGCGCTTGTCAACCCGCGCCGTGTTCGGGTCATGCCAGGATCACATTCACCTCGCGGCTTCTGAGGAATTCCAGCATCCGGCCGTCAATGTTGCGGTCTGTGATGAGCGTGTCTACT
>CAYZDF010000172.1:0-2408 GCA_964477085.1 uncultured Gracilibacteraceae bacterium
GTCAACCATAATCCTAATGAGGATGCCTGCTCATTTTGGGCTCACGGATTCAGGTTAGGCAACGAGCGGGGGAACCCAGTGATAAGCAAATACGCTTCGGATGATCTATTCCACTTCGTCGGTCACTCTTCGCCGAGTGACGATAATGCGAATTACGCAAAGCTAAGAAAAATTCTCAAGTCCAGTTGTATCTCACACTTTCCACATGACGGTTCATGGGGAAAGGTTAGTCATACAATTACATGGGATAACCGCTTGGAAACGGAACAGCTAATCGTACCTTCTGTCACTTGCTATGCCGATATTCCGTTCGACGCCCTTTCAATCCATACAAGCAAGTATGGTAAATTTGGAGTTGCCCTACCTCGTTGGTTGCTAAATAAGTATGGCGCAAGACCGGTGACATACATTCCAATGAGGTCAGATGACTGGAAATCAGTCAACGGCCTCACGCTATTACGTGATATTGAGGCAGTCATCAAAGGCTTCAAGGAACAAGTAGTAGAGAAACAAGAGACGGAAGAACCAAGGAGTAGAACATTAGGCAAAAAACCAAGTAGCCCAGAAGAAGCCATTTCTGCCATTCACTCTATGCTGCTAAAAGATTTCCTGGCATTCATTAAGCCATTCAACTCCGAGCTCCCTCACAATCACCCAAACAACTTCTATATGGAACGCGAATGGCGAAAATATGGAAACATGAAGTTTGAAACTGGTCAAGTGTCAAAGATAGTAGTAGCTAGAGGTTACAAAGATAAAATTATTGAAGATTTTCCAGCTTATGAAGACCGAGTATCCGAGATCTAAATCGCCTAACAAGGCAAATCCATCTGACGCCAAAACGGCGTGGCTGATTCGCGACCGTTAGGGATTTTGAAGAGGTGAAGAATGTTAGAAGAAATGCTGAATGACAGTTGTGAAAGAATCGATTCTATAAATTCAAATCAGCCCTATGATTCCGTTATTGATTATGATCAATACACACTGGATAGATCTCTTGCCGATCAGAACTGGGCAAAACTATGTTCAAAAGAAAGAGGTAAATATAATAATAAGATCGAAAGGTATCTCAAGGACGTATTGCCGGTAGCGGTAACGGAAAATCTAACTAAATCCAAGAATCTTAGTTTAATCAAACGAGAGGCAGAATTAAGGATACAAGATCCACCAAAGATGGAAGCACTACCATTTGCTCCACTTCACCTCGAACAATCCCTTCTCGAATTGCTTGAAAACTTAGAAAACTCAGATAATATCAGATCTATTTATAAGATAAGAAAGAAGAATCTGGGTCATTCTAAGAATGCCGGACTTACAACTAAAGAGGCAAATAGACTGAAAAACTGCATGCGACAAGGTCGTGAACTATACCAAGCTGGAAAAATCGGCAATTTAATGGTAAAACCTTTGAACTTTTTCTATTCATTAACAGCGTATGCGTATGCAATAATAACATTAAATAATCCAATCAGATATTCTATTGATTATCTTCCTGGATCTCATGGTTTGATATATATTAGAGATGGTTTGAAGATCCAATTTGGTGGTGATGTCCCACACGGCACATTTAGTGAGTTACTCTGTTCATTTCCAACATTTCACCATTTTGACAAACATATAAACTTCGTTCAAAGTAATCGTAATTCTCTTCTATCTTATTTTGCTAATAAGTTTACTACTTCTATAGGTAACCTTATGAGTATGGTTCCAGAAATTAGAGAATTCTATTCTCTAGTTACTGGTAAAAGAAGTAAAACGCACCCGCTTTCCATTTCTATGACAAACAATCCCAGAAATGTTTCATGGGAATTTCAGATTGGTGATAGGACAACACTACCCAGTAAACAGAGCATTGATAACGCTTTTCCAACCTTTCAGATAAATGAAAGGCATGGAAAAACCATAGTAATAGTTCCCACAGTAGAAGCTCACAAAATCTATGCTAACATATTTGCAGATGCAATGGGGATGTTCTGGTTTATTGAGAATCCATTTCATCCTGTCATTCTTCCAGAGATCTGTATTCATTTTCTTATTATCAATGCTTTTAGTAATATCATGCGCTATGCGCCAGATTGCTGGGGGGATATTTTACTAAACAATGTTGATTCTAACCTATCTCTGATCACAAGAAAATATATCCATGCTTTCGAAAATAAGTTCTTGTTTTTTGTTTTAAGAAATGCCTCTTCGTTTTATCCATATGTGGGCTGAAATGCATGCCCTAACGAATAAGGATAGATCATGAGAGCGAAGCGATCCACGATCTTATCCTGTCGTTGGACGAGCCCGTCAGAGTTTAGAGGTTCCCCCTTATATATGCAAATATCTTTTTTCGGATGTGATGCGGTCTGCACCGGAGAAGACTGTTGCCCATAGATCCCACTCATGCTATGGTTGGGCATGAC
>CAYZDF010000173.1:0-2392 GCA_964477085.1 uncultured Gracilibacteraceae bacterium
GCCATTCCCTCTTTCGGTCTAGCTGATATCGAGCTCCGCCCTTACATCGGGCGAAGAAACCTAAGTCTCCGTGTCTACCGTCGACGTGCATTTCCACGTCGACCGAAACAACTTCGGCCAAGTCTGACCAGAGCAGCCTTTCAAAATCCCCGGACCATACTACTTCGATAAGTGTGCTCATAATAATCCCCTTTCTCGATTTGATGAAACCATTGTATCACATGCCTTGCGCATTGTCACGGGGCGCAGCCCCAAGGCACGACGGCTGCGCCGCCGGAGGCGGGAGCGCCCCCCACGCTCCCCTCCGACTAATCTTCGTAATAATCATGCCCACAATTAGGGCATGTCATCGAGTCTTTTTCGTACTTCCCGCCGTGGTGCACATTCGTGCTCCCACAGCAGGAGTAACAAAAAACATGTCCACATTTTGAGCACTCCCTCTCGGAGTACTCATGGTTACCTCTACTGCAATCATTAATCATGGTTATTCTCCCTTCTTGATTTGATGAAACCATTGTATCACATAATGATAAAAAGAACAGGGTTGCCCCACCAAAGTATGACTGGGGCACCTCAAGAGAGCAAAGCACAGGGGGTGGGGTATTTGGAAAGACAAGCGTATACCCATGTGACAACAACCTAATAATGTAGCTGTAAAATTTTTCAGGATTTTATGTGGTTTTAGGCCCCCGTGGGGCAAAGCTCCGCCTCTGCTTCCGCCTCTGCTTCCTCGGGACTGTTGATGGGTGAAAAAAAAAGGCCCTTACGGGCCTAGCAGTGAAATGAAACCAGGAAGGCTTTATTCGACCTCCTGAGATCATTCTTAGCTCTAAGTAGCTGATATCTTATAGTTTCCTCAGTAGGTTGGTATATGAATGAGTAGGGAAGCTCCGCCAGAAAATAAAAGTTATGCTTCCCTTTAAGTAATTGCGGGTGTTCATGACACGTTGTGAATTTATGTAACATCGGTTCCTCCCACGCAAGGCCACAGCAATCTGGAATTTTCCGCAGGAGGGTAACCACATCCGTTTCTTCTTCGCTTTCTATCCAATCATAATAGTGCTCTATTTCCCCAAGTATGGCATCAGGTTTATAAACCCCATTCTCTATAGCGCCAATTTGTTTATACACTGTGCCTTGCATCAGTTTCGTATAAGCGGTGCTTTCACCTAATACTATTCCTGGATAGTGTCCCATTCTCTCTTCCTCCTGTGCAACCGACCATAATCATCTTTAGTAAACAGAGGCGTTAGAAGTTCTTCGTTTCCCTCCAAAATTTCCCCCACCTCTTTCAAGTCTTTCTTAAGCCCTTCTAACATAACATTTACAGTTATTTGCATAGGAATCTCGTTCTCTTTAGCCATTTTTATCAGCTCCAATAAGTTCAACCTCTTCTCCTTCCAATACTAAGACCCGATTATGCAGATCCACAATTCCCTGGATCATTGTTTGCAGTATACTATCAGTTTCTATTATTGTAAATACACCATTCTTTGCGCTAATCGTATCATAAGCGCTCAGCTCTACATCCACTGTATGATTCATTGTATAGCCTTCTTTCTAAAAACATCAAAATTATCCAAGGTCGCAAGGAGCTCCTTTTTATAAAACTCAGAGATATTATCATTGGACAATTGCTCAAGCAGACCTCGCATCTCTAAGCATATCTGTGTATCTTTTGCCTCCGTTATGCGGGCGTAGGCCGTGGAGAAAGCCTCTTCAGCGTTCCGCTTCTCTGTAAGGTAAGCCATACCACCGATCAGCAGGTCATAGGGCTTATCCCACACATGCTTACCGGGGTCCTCTAGGTGTAAGTTTTCAACTACTTCCCACCTGATACCCTCTTTGTCATCATATCTCTTCACTATGAAATACACCGTGCTTTTCCTCCTTTGTCATTTCACATATTATACACTGAAACAAGATTATTTCTATATTATTTGCAACAAAGCGAGCTATGAGTTCAAACAGGTATTCTACTCAGTATAAGGTAAAAGCGTGTAGACGGTTCATTATCTAACCTCCTTTCTTTTGATATCTCTGGGCAAGTTTCCTAATTCTCCACCAGCGTAAGATTCTTTTTAACATTATCAACCACTTCCTTAATTGCAGCTTGCAGATCTATGTTGACTCCGATAGCGTCAGGATATCTAATAGCTTGACAAGTCCATACTGTCTCCATTAATTCACAGCGAACCGATAAGACCTGTTGTGTCTTGTTTATAGCAATGTGAACAGGAACTGTAAAATCCATTACATTACCTCGTTTCTGGGTATTGCCCCTAGGTTAGTTGTTTATACTCTTCCCAATCATCTGCCATAAAATCGCTCTTTGTAGGGTCAAATGGGACATCCTCGCAGCCTGTCAAGTTCTTTTATCCATGCGCTACTT
>CAYZDF010000174.1:0-2366 GCA_964477085.1 uncultured Gracilibacteraceae bacterium
AGAGAGGGTTGAGCCTGGGTGAAAAAGCTCTCAGCGAAGAAAGAAAAACAACAAGTAATCAGGTAAGGGATAGAATTGAGAGGATGTTCTTGAATGAAGCTGATATTAGAAAGTTAATGCTACATAATATTGGACTTTCATATGTTCTACTTGATGGAGATCTTGAATCTGCAAATAGATTTTACTTAGAAGACAAAGCAATCGGTGAATTATTGCCCCTTTTAAATATTGACATTGAAAGATAATAAATTGGTGTCTGGATCCAATTGAGTAGATCTAAATCATGCACAATGAGAGATGCACTGTCCGTTTTATTGTACTTGCTGTTTGATACAATATTTATAAGCAAGAGTACGATTTACATGGAAGGATAGTGAGTTATGGAAGATAGCATTAGGAATAGATACGAAGCATTGAAAATGTTAGTAGTAAAGAGGAGATCACAGTTTGATAGGCTTATTGATTTTATGGAAAGCGAAACAACTTGGCTAACAGCTCCAGCAAGTACAAAATATCATTTGTGTAAAGAAAGTGGACTACTTGAGCATTGTGTCAATGTTGCGGAATCAATGCTGAAAATTCGAAAAGCACTAGCACCGGATATAAGTGAGGAAAGCTGTGTTATTGTTTCGCTGATTCACGATTTGGGGAAAGTGGGGATGCCGGGGAACCCTCAATATCTTATAAATGACCCAACCGATAAACAGAAGATGAGTGGACATAAATCGGAACCACCATATCGATTCAATAAAGATCTAACATATTTGAGCGTTCCTGTGAGAATGAGTATTCCGGACTAAATTGTACCGCCTGTCCGGTATAACGATACCGTTGTTCCGATTAATCGATACCACGATTCTGGTCAAGAATACCACTGTCCTATAATGAAATTATGCATTGAAAATGCAAATTTTATTCGGGAGGTCTATTAATGACCAAGTATCGAGAAATTTTAAGGCTTCAGTCACTAAGATTGAGCCAAAAGAACATTGCTTTAAGCTGCAGTGTTTCGAAAACAACTGTAAATCGAGTTTTAAAACGAGCCGCAGAACTTAAGTTGTCATGGCCGCTTGACGAGAGGCAGACAGAAGCTGTTCTTTCAGAGTTGCTTTTCCCAGCGACGAAGAATGGCATGACTGAAAAGAGAATGCCAAACTACGACTACATCCGAAACGAACTCTTGAAAAATGGAGTCAGTAAAAAGCTCTTATGGGCTGAATACATGGAAGAATGCCGACTTAATAATGATGAACCTCTCATGTATTCACAGTTCTGCCATTACATTTTACAAGATGAACAAAAACGTCGTGCCACTATGCATATCAGTCGAAAACCTGGTGAACAGGTTGAAGTTGATTGGGCGGGTGACCCCGCCAAGATTATCGATCCAGATACTGGCGTTGTTACGGAAGCATTCCTGTTTGTAGGTGTTATGACTTATAGCCAGTACGCCTATGTAGAAGCTTTTATCAACGAAAAGCAACGCGCTTGGATTACAGCTCATGTTCACATGTACAACTACTTCGGAGGCGTTGCTAGGATTCTTGTGCCTGATAATTGCAAGACTGCTGTGGTTCATACAAAAGATTGGTATACTCCAAAACTTAACACAACTTATCATGAGATGGCTGAGCATTATGGCACTGCCATTATTCCAGCTAGAGTTAGAAAACCTAAAGATAAAGCAAGTGTTGAAGGTACTGTGGGCAACATTTCCACTTGGATAACTGCTGCGCTTAGAAATGAACAATTCTTTTCTTTGGAAGAACTTAATGCTGCAATTCGAGAAAAACTTGAAGCATTTAACCAAAAAACTTTTCAAAAAAAAGAAGGTAGCCGGTGGAGTCTCTTCCACCACGAAGAGTTGCCTTTCCTAAGCCCACTACCAGCCACTTCTTATGAACTGGCAGACTGGAAACAGGCCACCGTTCAGTTTAATTATCACATATCCCTTGAAGGAATGCTATATTCTGTTCCCTATGAATATATCAAACGAAAGGTCGACGTGAGAGTGACGGATCTTGTCTTAGAAATATTTTGTAATCACAATCGAATTGCTTCTCACAAACGCCTGCATGGGCGTAAGGGGCAATACAGTACGATTTTGGAACATATGCCACCAGACCATCAGAAATACTTAGAGTGGAATGGGGATCGTTTCAAACATTGGGCTCAGCGAATTGGTCCAAACACGCATAAAGTTATTATCGCCATTCTTTCCTCCAGTCGCGTGGAACAACAAACCTATAAGAGTTGCATGGGATTACTCAAGCTAGCTGAAAGACAATCTGAATCACGTCTTGAAGCGGCTTGTCTTAAAAAATGGGCACTAGCTAATCGAGATATGACTAATTGTATGCCGTATC
>CAYZDF010000175.1:0-2338 GCA_964477085.1 uncultured Gracilibacteraceae bacterium
TAAAGGCGGAATTCAAAGCCGCTGGAGTAGATGAGCCTTGGTCAAAAGAGGGAGCGATAGTGTAGACATGAAGAACTACAGCGAGTTTTTGCAAGGAAAGAAGGTAACAATTAATAGGGCAGGATTTTCTCTTGCCAGAGAAGAGATCAATCCTAAGCTATTCCATTTCCAGGCTGACATAGTCAGATGGGCAATAGAGAAAGGTCGTGCCGCCATTTTTGCTGCTTGTGGACTTGGTAAGACTCCTATGCAATTAGAATGGGCTTGTCAGGTGGCTAATTATACTGAATCCCCTGTTTTGATTATTGCCCCGCTTGCGGTTACGTACCAAACTAAAAAGGAGGGTATTAAATTTGACATAGAGGTAAAAATATGTAGAGATAACAAAGATGTTATTACCGGCATAAATATCATTAACTACGAGATAATCGATAAGTTCGATCTTCTTGCATTTTCTGGTGTGGTTTTGGATGAAAGTAGTATTTTAAAGAATGCGTTTGGTAAGACCAGAACGGCATTGATTAATATGTTGTCCCATATTCCTTATAGATTGGCATGTACTGCTACTCCTTCTCCTAACGATACTGTAGAACTAGGCAATCATGCTGAATTTTTAGGCGAGATGACGTACCAGGAAATGCTGGCTAAGTATTTTATTAATGATTCTGCAAAAACTAATATGTGGCGCCTGAAGAAATATGCCGTTAAGGATTTTTGGCATTGGGTTTCTACCTGGGCTGTCTGTTTGAATAAGCCAAGCGATCTTGGATATTCAGATGATGGTTTTGAGCTGCCCCAGCTTAATTGGCATGAGTTAGTAGTTGAGACTCCTAAAAGCGGTTCTAAACAGGGTTTTTTCTATTTGGACGATGCTTTGGTTTCTGCCACTGATCTGCATAGGAATTTACGAGAGACCGCAGAGGAACGGTCGATTGCTATAAATGAATTAGTCAGGGGTAGCAGTTCCGATTATTGGCTTATCTGGGTGAATACGAATTATGAGGCTGACATACTACGTAAATTAATTCCTGAATCAGTCGAGATAAGGGGATCTGACCCCCCTGAAGTTAAAGAGAGACGGTTGATTGATTTTTCAGAGGGCCGAATAAAATATTTGATTACTAAGCCTACTATAGCTGGTTTTGGCATGAACTGGCAGCATTGTCACAAGATGGTTTTCATGGGGATTAATTACTCGTTTGAGCAGGCCTATCAAGCGGTGCGGAGGGTTTGGAGATTTGGACAGCAAGAGCCTGTCGATGTTTATACAGTCATATCTGATAAGGAGGTATGTGTTTTGGATTCGGTTAAGGAAAAGGCAGCAAAACATAATCAGATGGAACAGAATATGATTAATTTAACCTCTTTCAAAGCAGAGAAACTTATGACTACTTCGCAACGGGAGATCTATGAAGGGGAGAAATGGAAATTAATCCAAGGAGACTGCGTCGTAGAAATGAAAACCATTCCTGACGAATCAATTCATTTCTCTATATTCTCGCCTCCTTTTTCGTCTATTTTTGTTTATTCAGATTTTATAGAAGACATGGGAAATTCTTTGAATGATGCCGAATTTTTTTCCCATTTTTCTTTTCTTGTCCCGGAGCTTTTACGAGTTACTAAGCCGGGTCGGATATGTGCGGTTCATTGTTCTCTGCTCCCGTCATTTAAGTATAAAGGGGATGAGATTGGGATCAAGGATTTTCGTGGCGATATAATCAGGTTATTTCAGTCACATGGTTGGATATTTCATTCCGAGATTTGTATCTGGAAATGCCCAGTTATTGAGGTTACCAGAACAAAGGCTGTAGGACTACTTCATAAGCAACTGAAAAAAGATTCTACTATGTGTCGAGTTGGGATCCCAGATCATATTGTGGCTTTTAGAAAACCAGGGGAAAATCCGGAACCAGTGACCCATGATGATTCAAATTTTCCGGTTAGTGAATGGCAGAAGATCGCATCCCCTGTCTGGATGGATATTAGACAGGGGAATACTTTGAATTTTAAGGCGGCAAGAGCGGAGAGAGATGAACGGCATATTTGCCCGCTCCAGCTTGATGTTATTGAGCGATGTTTGAGATTATGGACCAATCCTGATGATTTGGTGTTGTCACCCTTCGCTGGCATAGGTAGTGAGGGGTATCAGGCTTTGAAAATGGGAAGGAGATTTATTGGTATAGAACTGAAGCCGGAATACGCTAAGCAAGCCGTTCTAAATTTGAAAAAGGCTAAATATAGTGTTGGTTTTTTTGATTAGGAGTTTATATGCCTCTTCATCTTCAATACCGGCCTCAAAATCTAAGCGAATTCTATGGCAATGAAAGCCTTAAAGCCA
>CAYZDF010000176.1:0-2335 GCA_964477085.1 uncultured Gracilibacteraceae bacterium
AATTATAATTATGAAGGAAAAAGAGGTACTGCTTACCCTGGAAGGGCTTAAAAAACTGGAAAAAGAACTGGAGCAATATAAGTCCGTGAAGAGAAGGGAAGTGGCTGAGCGTATTAAGCAGGCCATAGCATTCGGTGACATTTCCGAGAATTCCGAGTATGAGGACGCCAAAAATGAGCAGGCTTGGATTGAAGGCAGAATCTTAACACTAGAAAAAATGCTGCGCAATGCTAAAATAATCGATAATGAAAACATCAGTACGGAACAGGTTACATTGGGGTCCACTGTAATATTGAAGGATCTGGAGTATGATGAACAGCTGGAGTATACTATCGTGGGTTCGGTGGAAGCAGATCCTGCCAATAGCAAGATATCCAATGAATCTCCGGTGGGAAAAGCAATAATCGGCAAGCCTAAGGGAATTGTGGTGGAAGTCAATGTGCCGGCAGGTTTGCTGAAGTATGAGATAATAGATATTTTGCGGTAATGCGGTAAATGGATAGAAAGCTGAGGAATAATGATGTCAACAACCAAAAAAACAGATAACATAACACCTGAACAACCAGAAGATTTTAATGAGCTGATACAAATCAGAAGGGAAAAAGTATCGGATTTAAAGGCAAAAGGCATTGATCCTTTTGGGCAAAGATATATAAGAACAAACATGTCTCAAGAAGTGTGTGATGACTTTGAGAATTATGAGGGGAAGGAAATCTCTGTAGCTGGACGTATAATGGCCAAAAGAGTTATGGGTAAAGCCAGTTTTGCTCATATCCAGGATAGTTCAGGTCAGATACAGGTTTATGTCAGGCTTAATGATGTCGGTCAAGATGCCTATGACATCTTTGTGAAATTGGACATCGGAGATTTTATTGGTGTTAAGGGAAAGGTATTTAAGACAAAAATGGGTGAGGTAACAGTATCAGCCGAAGATGTTACTGTGTTAGCCAAGTCCCTCAGGCCATTGCCGGAAAAATGGCATGGTTTGAGAGATGTGGAGCTCCGCTATCGGCAAAGATATGTAGATCTTATTGTTAATCCTCAGGTAAGGGAAACGTTTGTTTTAAGAAGTAAAATCATCGCTCATATGAGAAGGCATTTGGATCAAAGGGGTTTTCTGGAAGTAGAAACGCCAATGATGCAGCCCATTGCCGGCGGAGCCAATGCAAAACCCTTTATAACTCATCATAATACTTTAGACATGAACCTATACATGAGAATCGCACCGGAGCTTTATTTGAAAAGGCTTTTGGTGGGAGGATTTGAAAATGTTTATGAAATTAACAGGAACTTTCGAAATGAAGGGATTTCCACAAAGCATAACCCCGAATTTACCATGTTGGAGCTTTATCAGTCATATGCCGATTATCATGATATGATGGAAATAACCGAAGACCTCATTTCATCGGCTGCTCAGCAGGTGCTGGGCAGTACAAAAATAATTTATGAAGATACCGAAATTGATTATTCCACCCCCTGGAAAAGAATAACGATGTTGGATGCTGTGAAACAGTATGCCGGGCTGGATTTTGAAAGTTTAAGGGAAGAGGGAGCCGCATACAGTGCTGCAAAGGAATTGGGTTTGGATGTTCAGTCCACTGATTCGTGGGCTTCAATCTTATATTCAGTTTTTGAGGAAAAAGTTGAGCCGAACCTTATTCAGCCAACTTTTGTTTTAGATTTTCCTATTGAAATATCTCCTTTAGCCAAGCGTAAAGCAGGCAGACCGGAGCTTACTGACAGATTTGAACTTTTCATCTATGGCAGAGAAATAGCAAATGCATTTTCTGAGTTAAACGATCCCATCGATCAAAAAAATAGGTTTTTAAATCAGATGGAAAAAAGACAATCCGGTGATGATGAAGCCCATATGATGGATGAAGATTATGTTGTGGCATTGGAATACGGTATGCCCCCAGCCGGCGGACTTGGAATAGGCATTGATAGGGTGGTAATGCTTTTAACCAATTCATCCTCTATAAGAGACGTTATCCTATTCCCCCTTATGAAACCCAGAGAGTGAATGTTTTCTTAGTAAACATGGTCCTTGGTGATTATGCAGACTTGTCTTGCCGCCAAGGACCTGAATTGTTTATTGAGTTCAATATTTAAAGGAAAATACTATTGACCTTTGTTTGTTTAAATGATAGTATCTTGCATTGCAGGCAGATAATTTGGTTTGAAAAACATTTTTAAAGTCTGCAAAAAATGTTGATAGAAAGTTGACACCACTAAGATGCTATGCTAAAATAACAAATGCTGCTAACGAATAATTTGGTGCAAACGGTCCTTGAAAACTAAACAGTGAGATGGACAAAGAAAAAAAAGCCAGACC
>CAYZDF010000177.1:0-2274 GCA_964477085.1 uncultured Gracilibacteraceae bacterium
TAAGAGAACTATACCTGCGATAAGAAACAATTTATTCTTCATCCCGAAACCTCCTCGTATAATACCACACATTACCTGTGTTATATCCATCCTATCCTTGATGAACCATTAAAATTCAAACTGTTTGATCTGATCCAGATATTTTTGATCAATTTTAGCTTCGCCAAACGTAGCCATTTCATTGACCATCGCACAGGCCAGATCAATCACGGTGAATGTCAGCGGACATCCCGTGCCTTCTCCTAATCGCATCCCCATTTCAAACATAGGATTCAGTCCAAGTACTTTAACCAGTTCGCCAAAACCTTGTTCTGCCGAAGCGTGAGATTCGATGATATAATCTTTAACTTTAGGATTAAGTTTGATGGCAATCAGGGCTGCAGCGGCACTAATGAAACCATCCATCACAACAGGTATCCGATAGTAGGCTGATCCCAAAAAAACTCCTGCCAAAGCAGCAATATCGAAACCGCCCAATTTGGCTGCGACATCTATCGGATCATCCAGATTGGGGGAGTTGATTTCGATCGCTTGGGCCACGACTGCTTTCTTTAAGTTATAAGTCTCTTCCGATGTTCCTGCACCTTTTCCAACTGTTTTATCTAATGATAAGCCGGTATAGGCTGTGAGGATGGCACTACTCGTAGTGGTATTACCAATTCCCATCTCACCCGTCCCAAGCACCTGATAACCTTTATCCTTAGCCGTCTTAACCATCTCCACCCCGGTCAGGATGGCCTGGCAGGCTTCATCATAGGTCATAGCAGGTCCCTTCGCGATATTCCAGGTGGATTTGCGTATTTTTCTGTCTATCACCTTAGGATCATCAATATCTCCATCAACCCCTACATCGACGATGAGTACATCCGCACCGACCACTCTAGCCAGCACCGTTACACCGGCAATACCTTTGGCAAAATTCAATGTCTGCATAAGGGTTACGGATTTTGGAGCACTTGCTACGCCTTCATTGACAACACCGTTATCCGAACACATGACAATAATACATTTCTGCACCGGATTATTTTTGACCTTACCTGTAATTCCAGCGATCTTCGCCGCAATGGATTCTAATCGTCCTAAGCTTCCAGGAGGTTTTACCAGTCCGTCAATATAAATCTGGGCCTTTTTACTTGCTTCAAAATCCACCGAAGCGATTCCGCTCATAATATCCAGAACCTTATGTCCTCCTGTAATCATATACCCACCTCCTGTAATCATATTTCACCTCATAAAAAATAAAAGGACGGAGAACCCATCCACTTCGTATAACTGCGGTGATTTGACCCTGCAGCAATCAAGAATTACACACGTCTGTTAAAAAACCTCTTCAAACCAGAAGGTTGAAGAGGTTTACAAAACACAGCAATTAGAAAAATCTAAATGCTTTATTGTATGTAACACCTTCCATACTCCGTGGAAATAGTGTGAGCTATAGCTTAGGCAGGTATTCCGACTTGGTTTCATAGCGGATTCAGCCTTCCCATTCTTAACAGTGGCATTTTTGAATCCGCTCCACCTTACGGCGGCGGGACCGTACGGGACTTTCACCCGTTTCCCTTATTGCAATTGCAACCTAAGCTTTTCATACTTATAACCATAATTTAATTATGTAGCATGGAGTAACTGTTTAATAAATTATACCGCATCTGGTTTCTACATAACAAGCAGAGTTATTAGCAAGTGGCATAATAATCCATATTACTCCTCAAGATGACGCAAGAAATTATCTATTTTTTGCTTTACTTAAGATCTCTGCCAACAACTTGCGTTCCTGTTCTCCCAATGGCAGTAGTGGTCTACGCGGTAGTCCGCCATAAATTCCCTCTAGTTCCATCGCGGCCTTCAGACCGGCAACGCCCCAGCGGGCCGTTACGGCGTTGTTGATCTCAAGCAGTCGGAGTTGAAGATCTCTAGCTTCATTATGTTTGCCTGCTTCGAACAATTCTTGAATTTCGGCACACTCATTTGGCAGAATGTTGGCCAGAGCAACTGTGGCTCCTTGGGCTCCAAGGACCAGACTGGGATAAAAGAAGCTTGCTGATCCAGCGCATACTGAGAAATCCGGAGAAGTGCCTTTGATAATCTCTGCAATCTGCACGATATTTCCACCTGAATCTTTGACTCCGATGATATTGGGGTGTTGAGAAAGTTCGATGACTAATTTGGAAGAAAGGTTGATCCCTGTATTGGCAGGCATATTATAAAGAATTACCGGAATAGGACTGGCATCTGCAACTTCCTGAAAGAAGTTTTTGATCAATTCATCGTTCA
>CAYZDF010000178.1:0-2268 GCA_964477085.1 uncultured Gracilibacteraceae bacterium
TGATCTGTTCGGTTTTTATCAGTACTTTATCTTTAAGCTCAGTAAAGAGTTGATATTCTAGTTCTATTAATTGATCCTGGGCTGTAAGGACTTGCTGCTCATATTCCTTGAGTTCAGGTGTGATAAAACGCTCCGCATTGGCTAACGTTTGTTTGCGCTGATAGTCAGCCGGAACGAGATGAGCGTTGGTATGGGTGACTTCGATGAAATAACCGAAAACCTTATTAAAACCTACTTTCAGAGAGCGGATTTTGGTACGTTCCCTTTCCTGGCTTTCCAATCTGGCAATCCATTCCTTGCCACCGGAAGAGATTAAACGAAGATTATCAACCTCTGCGGAGTAGCCGGTTTGAATCAGATTGCCTTCTTTTAAAGTGTAAGGAGCTTCCGGATTGATTGAGGTCTGAAGTTCAGAAGCAAGCTCATCTAACGTAGAGAGTGATGGAACATAACGGTTTAGACCACTTGAGTTATTCTCCAGTATTATACTTCTGATCTGTGGCAGACTGGACAAGGTACAAGCTAAAGCTAGGAGATCACGAGCATTGGCTTTGCCTAAAGATGCCCTTCCCAAGAGCCGTTCCAGGTCGTAGACAGCTTCCAGTGCCTTGTAGAGGTCCTTCCTGAGGAACGTACTCCCTGTCAGTTCTTCAATAATATTCTGTCGTTCTTCAATCAAGGTTCTGCTGATTAATGGTTGTTGCAGCCAACTCCTAAGTAGTCGGGCTCCAAAAGCGGTTTTAGTCTGATTGAGGATGGAGAATAATGTACCTTTATCATCGTTAGTGCGGATGGATTCGACCAGTTCAAGATTTTTCCTAGTCCACTTATCCAGGATCATGGTGGTATTCTGTTGATAAGAAGAGATCCGCAGGACGTGTTTCTGTTCAGAATTAGGAATACTATAGCGTACATACTGCCATAGCCCTGCTGCAGCCTGACTAGCAACAGGCATCTGCTCCAAAAGCTCCCCTTGTTCAATGAATTTCGTTGTTAATTCCCTCGTCCTTCTGAACCAATTATTATCAATCGTGCTGATGTAATAATCGTCACTTAAGAGTGGGAGGTTGGCCAGTTCCTCCGACAGAATAAGCTCAGAAGGAGCGATCCGGTTTAATTCCGCGATCAATTCTTGAAGGGAAGATGTCTCAAAAATGCGGAAATCTCCAGTTGTGATATCGATATATGCCAGACCCCAAACCTTGTCCTTATAAACAGAGGCCAGATAATTATTTTTCGTTTCACTGAGTGTAATATCAAGCGTACCAGGAGTAACGATCCGAACGATATCACGTTTGACGATACCTTTACTTATCTGCGGGTCTTCGATTTGTTCACAAATAGCTACTTTAAAACCGGCAGATACCAGTCTAGCCAGATAATTATCGACAGCATGATGCGGAACACCACACATCGGTATCTTACTACCTTTACCAGCATCCCTGGCTGTGAGAGCGATCTCCAAAACAGGTGCAGCGATCTCAGCATCTTTTCCAAACATTTCATAAAAATCACCCAGACGGAAAAAGACGATCGCATCTGCTGCTCGATTCTTAATCTCTTGGTACTGTTGCAGCATTGGTGTTGTCATACTAACCCCACTCTATCATGTAATTAGTCCAATCAACGTAATAGATCAAAAAGTAAACATTAAAAAAGAAAGAGCATAAAGCTCTTAGATTATCAAAACTTTATTCGTTCTGACAATGGTCAGTTTTTACTCGTACAACTTTCAACATCACATTTTCCTTTGGAGGGACAAGTGATACAAGCGTCTGTTTCTTCGGCCGTATCAATAGTTAATGCTCCAGTTAAAATACCATTGATTTCTTCCAGTAATCCAGTTAATTTTTGATGAGCATCAATAAATTCGAGGATTAGAGGGTGATTTTCCACTTTGGCTTCAATAAATTCGATGGAGCGTTCATCCTGTTCAGTCAAGGGCTGACCATTCTTTTGCTGTTCAGAAATTTTCTCATATACTTTTTTCCAGCGTTCTGCCAGGTTATTAGCTACCTTATCTTGACGTATTTGCTGTTCTGCCCGTCTTAATTCATTTACTTCCGGGCTGTCTGCAATCGCTTTGGCTAACTCACACGCTTTAATATAGACATCAGAATTCATACTAGAATACCTCCTCAAATATCTATCTCTCCATGTTAATGATCTTTCTGACCATAAAATTCTACATATTCCGGCTTATTCCTTCAACCTGTTACCAATGTTTATTCCAGAGAGCCGAAAAGTGTCCAAGAATTAGCTGATACT
>CAYZDF010000179.1:0-2242 GCA_964477085.1 uncultured Gracilibacteraceae bacterium
AGGGTAAAAGTGGCGGTATCCGGGTGATCTATTATTGGGTCACAGAAGATGATCAGATCTTTTTTCTGGTGGCTTATCCAAAGTCTGTGAAAATCTGACAGATAAAGAAACCTCGATCCTGCGTCAATTAGTAAAGGAGCAATTTCATGGATAACCACTTATTTGATGACCTGGTTGCTTCAATCAAAGACGCTGGGGCCATCAAACGTAATGAGATAAAGGCAAGTCGAGTCACAAAGCTTGAACTGCCAGATATTAAAGAAGTACGTGAAAAAACAGGCTTAACCCAGGCTGAATTTGCTGCACGTTTGCATATCAGCGCGAGAACCCTGCAAAACTGGGAACAAGGCCGTCGCTATCCGACTGGCCCTGCAGCGACATTAATCCGTATTCTGGATGCTCACCCGGGTCTGATTTAATTTAAATAGACGAGAAATGAAAAAACCCTGGCATCCTGCCAAGGTTTTTCGTATGGGGTCGCTCGGTATAACTCCTGTCGTACCTTACTGTCCTTGTGCGTATTTATATTCTTATTATTGTGTGGAACTTCCTGTTCCCGATGAATCTATCATATGAAAATTCCAATGTTCCGAATAGCAGCAAAGTACCGGAATTGACGTAAGTAAATGCGTACAAAGATGATTAAAAACTGTTCCAGGTTTATCCGCAGAAATTGGGGGGATTTTTGCCCTGAAAAAGCCGGGATGGGGACTGTCGAGGGTTCAGCTACTCGAAAATTGTGTGCTGCAGCATGATTTTTTGTATAATACGATGACTAGAACAACTAACCGTACCATGGTTATATCCATAGTCGTTTTAGTGAAAGGCAGAAGCTCCAACTTCTGCCTTTTAATTTTTTAAGTAATAAGAAAAACAAAAAGTTTCTGAAAAACCCGGCACGATTCAGGGTAAAAGTGCTGCCTAAATTACATAACAGCCCGTTAGCATAGCTAATTTCATTTTTTGTGTAACTGAAATGTAAAGGCCCTTGTTTTAACAAGGGCCTTTACGTAAATTAATTGGCGTTACAGTTAAATGATATTACCAGTATCATTAACGAAATATCGTCTAGAGGTTGCAACTCTAGACGACAATCACCCAAGGCTTGTAACTGCCAGTTCCTGATATTCTAAGGAAATTATTCTTTTGTACAAGTTTTTATATGTAAATTCTTTTGTACACAGTCTAATTTTTAAGGAATTTCTGGGGATACAATGCCTCCGATATAAGAAATTTCGTTAAATGCGCTTCTTAATAACATTTAAACCGTTCGGTTCGTTCACTACGTCTGTACAAAAGATTGAGTTCGTAAGTGCGATTTTTATAGTCGGCTTAGTCTTTCGTGGTTGCTGTGTGCAGGTGGACAAGTGACGGCAGGCATAGCAACTAAAGGTTTATAACCGCTTCCTCATCTGATGTATTGCACTCGGGGAAGAACGCAGGGAATACGTTGGTCGATTGTTTAAGAGGTATGTTGGGAATTCCCTCGCCGAGATAACAAGCCGATGAGAGAGAAAGGCGTGTGCAGGATAGGGATTCAGCCCTATAAATACTCTCTTGCGAAGTGATCTGGGCGCATCTCACTTTGTACCGATTTGAAAGCGACAGCGGCTCCATACTGTGATGTTTTTAAAGGGTGATATTCAAATACCTGAGCTAACTTTAAAATTAGCGAAGGTAGGGTGAATATTACCGAAAATCTGCTCTAGCTCACCACCCATGATGAGCCAAAAGCGAAGCATGGTGGGGGGACTAGTGCAGATTGAGAGCATCAAATATTATTACTCTGTACACTTTTATAGAAATTGAGCAGTAGTTATTTGAATCCGTGAATGATAAAAGGTCACTGAAGAAATAGATATATTAAAAAAGCTGTCATTAACGTCTCACCACTTATCCAAATAGTCTTGAATCTGTAATACATTCAGTCATATATTTGATTACGTCACAAAATCAAAAAGTAGATGAGTCATGAGCAATAGTCGTGGCGGAAGCCGAGATGGTTCCGGTAGAAAGCTCAAATATAATGAGCCTACAAAAACGGTAAGAGTACCTGTATCTAAAATCATAGAGATCAAGAATTACCTCAACGAGGCAGAGAAGCAAAGCTTCAATGATGTAGCATCCATTACCTTAGTGAATCCAAGCTCGGTAATGAGTATTCCCTTGGCTTCAGAAAAGGTTGCTGCTGGCTTCCCTTCTCCTGCTCAGGATTACATAGACAAAACCTTGGATATGAATG
>CAYZDF010000180.1:0-1925 GCA_964477085.1 uncultured Gracilibacteraceae bacterium
ACCGATAATAATGGGACCAGAGCCAATCACTAAAACCTTGTTGATATCTTGTCGTTTTGGCATTGTATTGCTCCTCGTATAATAGTATTTGCAAGGAAATTCAATATTTTTATTAAGGATAATAGCCTTGCAACCTATTGTCCTTTTTTATGTTTCTTTGCTATCCAAAAACAATGTCTATGGTTAAAATTGATGGTAGAAACCATTAAGGAAAGTTCTTTCGCTCCTTGTTTTGCCATACGGCATATTCTTAGAAAGTCAGTTCCCCATACCTGAGTGTTTGCTTCCAACCGCTAGCTGTTTTCTCCTGTATTGGAATCCCTTGTTGCAGGAAGGGTTCGTGCATGTTCCTCAGGAGCCTATTCATATCTGCGAGGGTGTCGTTGCCTCAGGTCCATGGGCATTGTTTATTGGTTTCTAGGAGTATTTCCTACTCCGTATTTTTACAGAAAGCGAGGTGATTTTATGACGAACACTCTTTTTGTTGGTATTGACGTAAGCAAAAAATCTAATGTAATCCGATTTACTGATTCTGAGGGCAAAACCCTTACTCTCTTCAAATCTCCCAATAACCAGGATGGGGCAAATACCATTCTTGAAAAGCTAAAGGATACTCTTCTTCACACAGACTTTAGCTCTGTTATCATTGGCATGGAGTCTACCTCCATTTATGCAGACCATCTGGCTGTATTCTTACGCAATGATGCTTTCTTAAAAAAGTGGGGTGTTAAAGTTCATATTTTAAATGCAAAACAGGTTAATAAGTTCAAAGAGTCTTATCCTGAACTGCCTAAGAACGATAACATCGACACTCTAGTCATTGCTGATTATTTACGTTTTGGTCGCATTGCCAAAGAAGTAAATTTGGATGAAAAGTACATTGCCCTCCGAAATCTTACTAGAGCAAGATTTCAGGCTGCACAGAATCTAAGTCGTGAGAAAACAAGGTTTCTTGACACATTGTTTTACAAGTTTTCTGCCTTGGATTCCTCAAAGGTGTTTTCTGATACCTTTGGTGCTACTTCCATAGCTGTCATATCGGAATTCTTTTCCGTTGATGAAATTAATGACATGCCTTTGGAAGAACTAGCAGATTTCATTGCTCAAAAGGGCAAAAACAAATTTACTGATCCGGAACAAATAGCTACTGCGCTAAAAGCTGCAGCGAGGAGTTCTTACAGACTATCAAAGACTGTAAATGACTCTGTTAATCAATTACTCGCTGTTAGAATGATTGGTATTAAATCTATCCAACAGCAACTCAAGGATTTAGATAAAGCCATCGAATCCTATATGCAGCTGTTTCCGGATATTTTGACCAGCATCCCTGGTATCGGTCCTGTATACAGTGCCGGTATCCTTGCTGAAATTGCTGATATCCATCGCTTTAAAAACCATCCTGCACTTGCTAAGTATGCAGGTATCACATGGACAAGATATCAGTCTGGCGATTTTGAAGCCGCCAATACGAAGTTGATTCTTTCGGGCAACAAATACTTAAAGTATTATTTCTTGGAAGCCGCGAACAAGGTACGCATGCACGATGCCGAGTTCAAACGCTATTATTTAACCAAGTTTAAAGAAGTACCGAAACATCAACACAAACGTGCTCTCGCATTAACTGCAAGAAAGCTGGTTCGATTGGTGTACTCTCTGCTTTACACCAACCGACTTTATATTCCACCTACTAAGTAGGTGCCTTAAAAGCCTGTAAAAAATTGCAGTTTTTTAGAGGCTTGTTTAGGTGTGGCCTTTTTTTGCCTTTTTGGGCTAAATCTTTTCATTATTTTCTTAATTCCCTCTTGACATATTACCGCTAGACTTTCGGTTAGTAGTTGGGTCTTCCAAAGGCGTAAAAGTGAGACTGCCAGTAGGAAGTGTTGATGGATGTGTACTGGATGGGATCGCCGCAGTGCAACATCACA
>CAYZDF010000180.1:1935-2144 GCA_964477085.1 uncultured Gracilibacteraceae bacterium
TAAATCTTTTCATTATTTTCTTAATTCCCTCTTGACATATTACCGCTAGACTTTATCTCTATTTACAGGATGTAACCATGTCGATGAATTCTCCAAAGACACCATCGGAGTCCAAGGGACCCGGTGCAGCCTCTGGATGATACTGCAGACTCATGATTGGATAATTTCTGTGGGTAAATCCCTCCACCGTATTATCGTTAAAATTGATG
>CAYZDF010000181.1:0-2136 GCA_964477085.1 uncultured Gracilibacteraceae bacterium
ATCTGTTTGCAAGCTATCTTTTGTCGTTACAATCATACAAAAAAGGCGCCTCACGGCGGCCATTCATAAAACAGCAGTAAAACATGGATGGCAGACAAGCGGATATGTATTGAGCCTGTGAAAAAATTTTCTGCAAAAGCCTTCTGTGATAGAATAAAAACACAGGAGGCTTATTACTATGGGAAGGCCGAGAAAAACATTCGTAAACGAAGGGAAAACCAATTCACGGCGTCATAAGCGTATGCGGTAGTCAAGGTTATCTGGGTGCCAAATAGGTCGTACTCAATGCCATCATGATGCTTGTCAAAGCCGGTAGTGTCGAAAATTTTGTGTATTCTCCAACTGTCAGATAATTTTAATATGGTTCTGCAGGGCAAGGTTTATCCTTGCCCTATATCGTTACCGTAACACGGCGACGAGGGGACAGTCAAGGCCTTAAGAGTGAAACGTGCCTTGACGGGCCACGCGCCGCCGTGTTCGAACTCAGAGCCGGACGTTGACCCTATCACCAAAGTAAATCATTAGATGCATCAAAATGTTACCCCAGTCCCGAATCGGCATTGTCCATTTCTCCGTGATTTGCATCGTCACAAGGTAAAGCTGCTTTAACAGTGCATCGTCGCTGACAAATGCGCTCTTGGTTTTAGTAACCTTGCGAAGCTGACGGTTGAAATTCTCGATTGCGTTGGTAGTATATATTATCCGGCGAATTTGTTCCGGATATTTGAACATCGTCGCAAGCTCGTCCCAGTGTTCACGCCAGGAACGCACAGCCATGGGGTATTTGCTACCCCAGCTTTGCTCAAACTCATCAAGCGCCGCCAGCCCCGCTTCCTCCGTTGGAGCCTTGTAAATTGGTTTGAGCGCAGCCGTGACGGCTTTCACGTCCTTGTACGATACATAGCGTGTCGAGCTGCGAATCTGATGAATCACACAGCGCTGAATCTCGGTCTTGGGAAACGCTGCTTCAATGGCCTCGGAGAAGCCGGTTAATCCATCGACGGAGGCGATAAGTATGTCCTGTACGCCGCGGTTTTTTAATCCGTTGAGAACACCCAACCAGTATTTCGCACTCTCGTTTGCGCCTATCCAGATACCCAGAACGTCCTTTTTACCTTCTAAATCAGTACCTATAGCAATATAGACCGCTTTTTTAACGACCATCCCATCTTCTCGTACTTTGTAATGGATGGCATCGAGCATCACCATTGCATATACGCTTTCCAGCGTTCTGTTTTGCCATTCCTGAATAACGGGCAGTATTTTATCTGTGATTTTAGACACGCGTGTTGCGTCCACATCGATGCCATACAACTCATGCATAGCTTTCTCAATGTCACGTGTCGAGGTGCCTTGTGAGTACAGGAATAGTATTTTGTCCTCGATTTCCGAGATGTCCATCTGGTGTTTCTTCACGACCTGTGGCTCATATTCACCGTTACGGTCTCTTGGAACAGACAGCTCGACGTCACCTTGGCTGCTGATGACGGTCTTCTTGTAGTGACCGTTGCGTGCATTGTCCGTTTGCTTGTTCTTGTAATCATACTTGCTGTAACCCAGTTCTTCTTCAAGTTCAGCATCCATAATTTCTTGAATCAAGCCGGACGTGAGCTCTTTTACTAAGTCTTGTACACCGGCTAAGTCCTTAATGCCCCGTTCATCGATGAGTTTGCGCAACGTGCTTTTCTCTCGTTTCTGTGCCATAGAAAAAACCTCCATCGTCAGTTGTTATTTTATCTGACAATAGAGGTTTACACAATTTCCGATACACTCTCAATATAATCAAAAGCATTAATCTGGATTTTTGTTACGCTACTTGGAACAGCATAACTTATTCTATCATTTCCAGAAGGATATTTAATCAATTCTGTTTTGTCTATATTAAACAAAACACCATCTTGAGAAGAATAATTTGTATTCATGTTGCTAACATTATAAGCTCTTACTCTCGGACAATGTTGAAAAGCATTTTCTCCTATGTATATTACGCTTTCAAGTATTGTCACATTTTTGCTCTCTGGCAACTAATGAAAGCGTATTTTCCTATTGTAGTGACGCTATTTGGTATTATGATATCAATAAGCTCATCACACTCCATAAAGGCTCCTCGGCCAATCTCAACAACACTGCTTGGTA
>CAYZDF010000182.1:0-2131 GCA_964477085.1 uncultured Gracilibacteraceae bacterium
AACCAGCTTGTCAGGCAGCTTATACAAAGCATCAAGGTCGTGTCAAAGGATAAGATTCTCATAAAATTCAAGTCGGGTTTGGAGATGGAGCAGGAGCTTGCTACAAAATAGCATTGCCGAGAAAAGACAACCGCCAAACTGTGAAAAAGCAGGATGGCGGCTGTTTTTATTCATGTATTGTACTTGCTTGAATAGTGCATCACAGAAATATATTCACAAAATTCATTGTTTTCATTCGATTCTTCGTATATAATATTATTTGGAAAATATTTCTGCGAGGTATAAAGAATGGATTATATTACGGCAAAAGAAGCAGCAGAAAAATGGGGAATATCCCAGCGCAGAGTTCAGCTTCTATGTGAACAAGGACGAGTGGCGGGGGCGGTTCGGTTAGGCTGGGCATGGGCAATTCCAAAAGAAGCGGACAAGCCTGCTGATGCTCGTTCAAAAGCTAAAGGCAAGTTATGATCAATATAGCCAATACGCCTTTTTAGTTGTATTGATATGTTTTTAGAATAGAGGATTTGTAAAATAAATATTGGCAAGGAACAAAAGTGTTGAAGTGAATGGGTTTTGAGCAGTGTTTGTATTTGTGTATTTAGGACAGGGTATCAAATATTATTTATATGAGATTGAATTATACCGTAAGCTATTTAAAAATCGATAGGAAGCATTTGGGAAACAGTAGAAAATATCAAAGTATTTGGGGAGTGTAGTGAGCCAATGAGTAACGCAAGAGTTGTTGAAATTGCCGAGAATATCTACTGGGTAGGGGGAAGGGGGCAGCAGGGTGGCCTTAACTGTAATCCTTATCTGCTGGTTGATGAAGAAGAAGCGGTTTTGATTGATCCAGGCTCAGTCCTGGATTTTGAAGACGTGCTGGAAAATGTCTTGAGTATTGTACCTCTGGGAAAAATCAAGTATGTTATCCTTCATCATCAGGACCCTGATTTTTGTGCGAGTGTTCCTTTCTTTGAACAAAAAGGGGCAAATTTTAAGGTTGTTACTCATTGGCGAACTCAGACCCTTGTTAAATATTATGGTATCAAATCAAATTATTATATCGTCAATGAAAACGGATTCAAATTGGTCTTAAAATCAGGCCGTGTCCTAAGTTTTTTGCCTACTCCTTATCTGCACTTTCCCGGGGCTATTGCGACATATGATCAACGCTCAAAAGTCCTTTTTTCCAGTGATCTTTTTGGAGCGTTTTCCTATGAATGGACTTTTTATGCCCAAGAGGGTTATCTGGAAAAAATGAAGGCTTTCCACGAACATTATATGCCTTCGAATGATATTCTCCGACCGGTTATGGAAGAATTCCTCCGACTGGATATCTCAATGATCGCCCCTCAACATGGTTCGATTATCCGCGATAATGTAAAAACCTATATTAAAGCCTTAAGAGATCTGGAATGCGGTTCCTTTATGGCTCCCATAAAGAAAAACCTGATGAAGTCCGGTGGCGTAAAACTGATCTGCAGTTTGGTTATCAAACGCTATATCGCGATTTTTAATAAAGCGGAAGTCTTACAAGCCATCGAGGGTTTAGAAATGACCCTGGATCAGGAAACGCTGGAAATAACGGATTATAATTATCCGGGCAACCGCTTGTGGGACATACTTTTTGAATTTATCCTGGCCCGGAAGGGGTTGCAATGGCTTATTGTAATTGAACCCTATGTGTATAAACTGTCCCAGGAATATGATATTCCGACGCCTGAAGTGTTTCAAACCACGCTCAAACAGGCCGAAGAGAAAGCGCTTCATCTGAGTAAGGAGAATCTCCTGCTTAAGGAAATCAATGCCAGGCTGGAGAACAGCATTAAAGAAGTTCAGGAAAAACTGGTCCGTTGCCCGGTGACCGGTTTGTATAACCATGATTTTTTCCAGAATTATTTGAACTCTGAACTGGAAAATTTGTTTGCTGACGATTCTTTCCAGAATCCCGCCCTTCTTATCCTGGACGTGGATCAGGTAGAAAAAATACGCTTTTCTTACGGGGAGCAAGAAGTCAATGAGATTCTGAAGAATATAGCCGATATGATGACAGCCCTAAAAGAGGAAAATATCCTGCTATTTCGGCTTCAGGGAGCATCTTTTGCTTGCTATCTCCTGCATACCACCCGGG
>CAYZDF010000183.1:0-2111 GCA_964477085.1 uncultured Gracilibacteraceae bacterium
ATAGCTCCAAAGCACTGTAAATACAGTACTTTTCTCTTTTTCTGTAGTATAATTATAAAATGTACCCTATAGATTAGACAGTAGCGGTTTTCAGAACCCCTCAGTTTCGGACAAGTATGTTTTCAAAATCCTTGTCTCTGGACAGAAGAGCTTTTGAAACCCTTAATTTCGGACACAAGAGTTTTGACTCCAATTCAGACAGGTACTAGAATTTATTATATGAATTGGAGGAGAAACATGGCTAACAAAAAATTTACCGAAGAGGAAATGAACCATCTGCGTTCAAGTTCGTATGTTTTGGGGGTATCTCCAAATATTGTGCATTTTTCAGCTGAATTTAAAAAGAAATTCTGGGAAGCTATTATTGCAGGAAAAACACCGCGAAATATTGTTATGAATCTAGGTATTGATCCAGATATCCTTGGAGAGACTCGTTTAAATGGACTTAAAGGGATGATTCGAAATGAAGTTAAGGCCGGTAATGGATTTCGTGATTTAGATACCTACAATAAATATCTGGATGGTTATATAACCCCAGAAGCTAGGATTAAATATCTTGAACAACAATTAGCATACAAGGACCAAGAGATAGAGTTTCTAAAAAAAATTGTATCTTTAAGCCGGGAGGATTCGGAATCATGAATGTTCCCGCATCTGCCAAGTATGCAATCATTCGTGAGATGACCCAGCGAGACAACAACTTGCTGAATATTAGCTGGCTGTGCGCTGCTGCCGGTGTTTCGCGGTCCGGATACTACCATTACCTTCAAACGGAAGGACTCAGACGACAACGTGAAGAACAAGATCAAAAGGATTTCCTAATAATTCTGGAAGCTTACCAGTTTCGTGGTTACAACAAAGGAGCCCGCGGTATTTACATGCGGCTTCTTCATATGGATCCTCCGGTGCACATGAACATTAAAAAGATCCGGCGCTTGATGAACAAATATGGACTTTTCTGTCCTATTCGCAAAGCAAATCCGTACCGGAGAATGGCCAAAGCACTAAAAACCGGCAATGTCGCCCCCAACCTGCTGAACCGGGAATTTGAAACACACGGCCCCCGTGCTGTTCTGCTGACAGATATTACCTACATCATTAATGGGAAGGCGCCACGATGCTATATGTCTACTATCATCGACGCCTGTACAAAAGAGTTGCTCGCTTGGGTCTTAAGCGAATCTCTCGAAATCGATTTTGTTCTGGAAACCGTGAACCAGCTCGTTGAGAATCATGGTATCTCTTTGACAACCGAGACCCTGATTAATTCGGATCAAGGGGCACACTATACAAGTATAAAGTTTATCCAGCTGATAAAGGACAGTGAACTGAGGCAATCCATGTCCCGAAAGGCAAACTGTTGGGATAACGCTCCGCAGGAATCCTTTTACGGTCACATGAAAGATGAAATTGACATTTCTCAGTGCACAACGTTTGAAGAAATTCACCAAGTAATCAGCGACTGGACTGATTATTACAACAACGAGCGATACCAATGGGATTTGGCAAGATTAGCTCCAAGGGAGTATTACAGGTATCTTGAAACAGGAGAATACCCTTTAACAATACCAAAGGCAAAAGGTAAAGATTGAAGGTGGGGCTCTGCCCCACACCCCGAGGTTTTTCGCTTTTGTTTCCAGGGAGGCAATGCTTGCCTGCAATAAAAAGAAGCGATGCTGATGCGCAACGCCTCCCTTGTAAACCCACACGGGCGCTCGGGACGCTCCTCAGCGTTGCCCTATCCTCCCTTGTGGTAAAGCACCGTTAGTATAACATAAATACCTATTTGATTGGAACGTCAAAAACCCAAATTGTCCTTGACATGGGGTACACAATATCATACTCGAACCTTTGAGATTGTGTGTTTACTTGTTTTATTTCTTAACGACTCGAGCCCGTCCCTCCACGGCTTATTATCACCGTTTCATCGGTACCACGGCTCTACTTTCAGTTGGATTAATGCAGGTTATACGGTTTTAGATACCGCTTTCCCTGCAAACGCCTCATAGCGTTGTAATCCGCTCCACGTTCCAACCTTTCCACGTTCCGATATTCCTATCATTTCATATCGCCCTTAGGTGTCCCTCTAAGCCTGTATGCTGGATGCCGCC
>CAYZDF010000184.1:0-2038 GCA_964477085.1 uncultured Gracilibacteraceae bacterium
CCCCGCATTAGCGAGATAAATCCGTTTTTTGACTTCAGACTCGGCTTTACAAAAAGCCGTTTTTCGAAAAACACGGTTTGTCAGCTATCTGAGGCCCCTGCCGGAAAATCCGGCAGGGGCCTTCTTCGTATGATCTGTTCAGGCGGGGCTACTTGTAAACTGCCCCGCTTGCGGCGCTGCTCACCATGCGGCTGTAACGGCGCAGCAGGGGAGAGGTTATTTCCTTTTCCAGCGGCTTCCATCCTGCGCGGCGTCTGGCAAGCTCGTCTTCATCCACCAGCAGGTTCAGCGTGCGTTCCGGGATGTTAATCTCTATGCGGTCGCCCTCGCGCACAAAGGCAATGGGGCCGCCGTAACGGTTAGCCCGGGAGGTTTCGTCATTAATTTGTTACCGATTTCGATATCGTGGATTGAATGTCTTCAGCTGTGATGAGTTGAAGCGCAACGATGTCATCTAGCTGTTCTTGACTAACCCTCGCCGACTGATTCACTACGCATTGCTCAAACAGATTGCGCATGAACCTTCCATTTCCAAAACCCGGCTGCCCTATTGGGGCATGCGTTATGAGCCAAGTCGCAAGCTGCGTACGGGCTTTGTCAGCGATCGTGTACTGATTTTTTTTGAGCATAAGTTCAAAAATTTCCAATAACTCTTGAGTATTATAGTCCGGGAATTCGATTGTGCGCGTAAAACGGCTAGACAGACCAGGGTTAGAGTTAATAAATTTTTTCATTTGATCAGGGTATCCAGCTATAATAACAGCTAAATTCTTTCTGTTGTCTTCCATTTCTTTTAGTAGCGTATCAATGGCTTCCTGCCCATAGCCGTGATGCTCTTCACAGAGAGTATACGCCTCGTCAATGAAAAGAATGCCCCCTTTTGCTTTGTTAATTATTTCTTTTGTCTTCTTGGGTGTTTGGCCAAGATATTCTGCAACAAGGCCAGCTTTATCTGTTTCTACAAGGTGTCCCTTTTCCAGTAGTCCATAAGCCTTGTATATTTTTGCAACTTCTCTGGCTACAATAGTTTTGCCAGTTCCTGGATTTCCAGCAAAGACTAGGTGTAGTCCGATAGATTGAGTCGGTAGTCCGGCAAGTTCTCTTTTTTTCTGAGTGGCGATAAAGTGAGAAAGGTTTTTAAGTTCAGCTTTGACTGATTCTAAGCCTATTAAATCGTCAAGAGGTTTTTTTTGTAAGTTTGATGTCATAGCTTCTTTTACGGAATTAGATATCTTTTCTTTGTCTTTTTCGTCCAAAGATGTAGATTCTTTTGAAGTTGTGATGCTTTCGCTTATTCTTTTATTGATTGCGTTTATTTGATTGCTTTTTATAAGCATGTCAATGTATATGTATGATAATGAAAAAGCTAGACCTGAGAGAGCCCATCCTGTTTCTAGTACAAAATCAATTGCATCTTTTGATAATTGGATTTTAAATAAATGTGCTACTAGCAATATGATAAACATAATTATAAAAAAATGTGCAAATTGTTTCATTGGATATCCTTTTGTTTGTGAGAATGTTAATAGAAATGATCATTATCAATATAAAATTTTACGGTTGTGCTGTGTTTTGAGTTTGGTAGTGTCGTAAGAGTGGCTCCATGGGTGAGGTTGTAAAGCGCAAGGCAATGGATAGTTCCAAACATTTCATGATATATTGTGTTTAAAGATTAAGCGCAAGGTACCGCGCTAGACGACTAATAAAAACTAATGGCGCATCCCTTATAGGTATTATAGTCCTGCGAAGTGCCCTTCCTGCAATTATTCATGGCGCTTGAAAGGATAACGGTCAAGAATATTTAATTGGCTTGTCATGATTTGTTACTGTCTCAGGAGTATTTGCGATTCAATTTTTTCCAGCTCGTATTCTTGGACGGTATTCATAATCACCGTTGGTTTAAGTTGATGGAACTTGATTGAAGGCCCCTGCCGGAAAATCCGGCAGGGGCCTTCTTCATGCGATCTGCCCGTACGGGCTGTTCATGCGATCTGTTCAGGCGGGACGGGGCTACTTGTAAACTGCCCCGCTTGCGGCG
>CAYZDF010000185.1:0-2003 GCA_964477085.1 uncultured Gracilibacteraceae bacterium
CACATCAGGCATTCTGTCGTTACAACAGGATTACGGTCTCAACATGCCTTGAGTAGATAAAAAAGATGCCGCTTGAACCTGGTGGGGCCTTAGCGGCGGGGTTGTCTTTTAAAGGTGTCGAATCGAAGCCTTTTGAATACTATTTCCTTTTCTTAATGCTGTCAGTTATTTTATTAAAGTCAGACTCAAAAAGTCCATCCTGCATAATGCGGTATTTCTCAAATTCACTTTCTGCGAATTCTTTTGCAATCGCCGCGGTGACCTTTCCCGCATTCTCGAGAACTTCCTTTTCATTAAACTGAAGAAATGCATCCAAATACATAGTAACAAATCGGTCAAGGGATTTGATTTCTTTTTACCAGACAGCAAATTCATACTGCGGTACCATACAATTTCTTCATCGATAATTGCATAGTGTTCATGTATAACAGAAACATAATTTACCTTTATGCTAACCTCTACTAGCTGCTTGATTAATTGTCTTGTCTTATCAACTCGTTTTTCCGGATAACTTTCTGCCTTTAATGTTATCACCATTACGATACACCGGATTTTTGTTTGTCTCGTATCAAAGCAATGATTCGTTTCACCTTATTCTCATTAATATCCGGGCTGGAAATAATAATATTTTTATTGGCTTCGAGAAGATCTTTTTTATAGTATCAACATAATCATACACAATCAAGATATGATGCCTGAGCAATATCCACATTCTTAAACAATTTTCTGCTAATTGTCTCATACAATCGAATTTAGTTCTACATATTCTCTATGTTCACATGGTATATTGTTGCCCCTGATTTTCCGTCTGCTCCGGCTCCTTCTGTTCCAGCTTCATGAGCTGTTCCATGTTGTAATCAATGATCTTTGCTTTTCGCTCTGAGATCATCACCGTATAAAATTCCTTTTGTATTGGAAGCAGTGTGGGAGTTTTATCAATAATCGTGCGTATTTCCTCCATGTCAATCCGTGCAGAGATTCTTTTCAGAGCCTCTGTACAATCCGGGTTTTTCAGAGAAGAAATAAATTCAAAGTAAGATAGCTTCTTTCCGTTTTCTTCGATAGAGGAGGCTGGAAAGGAATAGACACGTTTAGCAATCTCATCCTCACTGCTTAAAACAGATTCCATATCACCAGCGGCAAGCTGCGGATAAAGACAGGAGCCGCAATCGTAAACAGGAGCAATTTCAGCGGTTTTTAATTGCTCATCTACGAGAATTCCCCAATTGCCATTGTGCCTGTCAAAATTGCCGAGCAGTGCATCAGCAATAAACATATCCCAAAAGAAATCTCGAAGCCGATCCGGCGGCAAAAGTGTCTGCTCATCAATTGCTATCAAGATAGAAGACAGTTCCTTGCCATATCCATTCTGTTCGCTGTTGATACAGGTATTCTTCAAGTGGGCAAACTCAAGAAGCCTTTTGCCTCCTTCGGTAAAATCCCCGCAGGCCACCACTACCTTTTCTTTCCCACGCGGATCGGTATAGGTTCCCAGCAGGGTTTCCTGTGTCTTAAATCCAAGGGAAGCAAAGATGTGGCAGGCAAGATATTCACTGATGCATCCGTTGGTATAGCTCATCGCCTTATTGCGGCTGGGAACTGGGGGGAATTTCAGCATATAACTGCCCCCCTCATAAAGAATATTGATCTTATTTCCGTTTGCCCCGCCGTATGCTCTGAATTTATTCACTTCACATGAGGTAAAATTAATCATGAATGTCACCCTCCTTTCCGCCCAGACCAAGATATTTATCCCGCAGGTAGCCGGCCTGTTCCTCCGTAATTAGCCCAGACCAAAGGTCGGCGTTAATGGCTCCATATAATTCATCCCACAAGCAGTCAAGGTGCAGCACCTGTTCTTTCTCACCCTGCAAGTAATCCTTGATTGCCTTTTGAATACTTTCAGATAATCCGGTTTCCAAGTACGTCTTCTTATTTGGCTTTCCATCGGATGTGCTTTCTGTCGGTTCAGACTCCAGTTCCAACAGTTCCTCAATGGAGAG
>CAYZDF010000186.1:0-1958 GCA_964477085.1 uncultured Gracilibacteraceae bacterium
TCAACATATTGTTTCCTAATAACATAACCATCATTTTCAAGCCTTGCCAGTTGTTGACTGACGGCACTTTTTGTGATATTCATTTTTTCAGCTAACTCTGTAGGGGAAGAGGATGGATGTCGAATAACTAATGTTAATAACACACATTGCTGGTTACTTAATCTAGAATTTGTGTAGATTCCTTCTTTTTTCTCAAGCGTTATCCATATATCTTCTATTGTTCGATTAATTTGCTCGACTATGCTTTTATTTTTCATGCTTTTGTTCCTCACCCCTTTTTCCATTTTTTGGGGTTCAAATAACTTCCTGAATCCGTGATAAAGATATAATCTCTGGTGCTATTTTGGTTAGATTTTGATAAAAGCACAATCAGTACGATATTTTTGGGATTAATAAGCATAAAGACTATACATTCAGTTTTAGTACAAGCGGGACTTATACCAAAAGAGACACTTAAACAAGCCCTTGCATCTCTTTAAGAGCTGGGAAGTAAAAAGATATTATTATTGAGTATCTTAGCAAAATGAAGAATATAACCGGTTAAATGTTGTAAACCATGGGCTGTGTCTTCCGAAACGCAATCGATATCGCCGCGCATGCCGAACTAACTTTGATGCCAGGGTAATAATATTCTGAATTACTGTTTTTATCCGGCGGCGGAATACTTTTTTCTTAAGCGGGGCATCCGGCACTTTAAGACTTTCCTGTCCAATGATACGAAGCAAGTTATAGGCTAATACTCCTAAATGCAAGATGAGTTCATTGGTAGCGAATTTTCCCGATGGAAACCGTTCCAAATCCAGGTCTGTCTTTAATTCGCTATGAAATTGCTCGCATGTTCCATGATCATGGTATAACCGGATAATTTCCTTAGGATTATCCGGAAGCGTTGTCCAATAGGTGTCAAATTCTATGTCCGGAACCAGAAGCTGTTGTCCATGTTTATCTATGGTCCGTTCCGTTACTTCAAAGACTTGGTTGACGGTTTGCTCCAATCCCTTAATCTTTACAGGGATTGAACCGCGATAAATATTTTTCCCTTCCCGGGGTGATTCACACTCGCCTTTTTGCTGAGCTATCGCCAGCCAGCTTTCAGCCGTTTCTTTCCGGGGATTTCGTTTGACTATAAAGTCTACAGGGTACTCCTGCTGCAAACAGACCCGAAGATTATCCACACTATCATTACCTGCATCCATTCTAACAAGAAGGCCTTGATTTGTTATCTTTCTGGCATAGCGAATGCTTTGCGTTAAAAATTCATCTCCTTCAAACTGACAATGTGTTTTTCCTTCCCGAAGCTGAACATAAATTCCGTAGCCTTCCTGGCCAAGGTACGCAAACATAGGGGCATAACCATCACAACCTTTATAAGTCCGGCTCACTCCTTCTTTTTTGGTATTGGAGTTATCGAAAGGAGATACATCAATGTCCAGCGGAAGATAACAGCGTTTATTGTCATGTTTACCTACTTCAACCGGAGTAAGGGTTATATCCATTTTGCTCAAAAGATCTGCTGATTCTTCTAATAATATAGAAAGGCTGGATTTTTGCTGGGCTAGGTCATCTAAGCGCTGTCGTAATGTAGGACTGGAAGGAATATATTTAAGATCAAGGGCCATACGAAAAAAATCATCTTCACGAAAGGGCTCGATATGGTCATAATCATTTTTCCCTTGGCATAATAAACCCAGATAAGATGTGACAACGTCTCCGTTCTTAATGTCCGGAACCGATTTAATTTTGGGAAGACTGATTTCATTGAAACGTTGCTTAATCTTTGTTTTTGATAACAGTAATCCTATTAGTCCTAAGCCTGAATGCGTTGTAAGTGTTTCATCAGAATTTTCAAGTATAAATTTCATTTGCTGCACCTGCCTGGTGAAATTTGTTCTGTATAACTATTCCAATTATACCAAGCATCACAGCCGATTAATAGTTATTTCATTACGGATTCAGGA
>CAYZDF010000187.1:0-1836 GCA_964477085.1 uncultured Gracilibacteraceae bacterium
TTAATTAAAGACGATTCAAAGAATCTTATAAAAATTATAGCACAGCTGGAAAATATTTAAAACTTTAAATTCAAGTCGGAATAGCGCTTGCTCTCAAAAAAATAATCCCCTTGGGGATGTTAGTTTTATTATTAGATATACTCCTACTCTTCTTGTACCATTTGGGGTTTTGATCCAACCTCAACACCTCCACTTACTTCTCAGTTTCCACATATCATTTAACTGCCCTTTATATCTATTATACCACAATATGTAAGTTTTTAGTTAAAACATTGAAGGCAATCCATTCATTCCAAAGGATTATCTCTATTGCATACTGATTTTCGTCATTCAAGTGATTGCAATTCTTCGAATACCTGTTTATAGAAAGACTTGATGCCTGACATCAACTTATCCTATATAATTATTTTATATGCAGATGTAAATTGAAACGGAGTGACCGACTTTTTCTGCGGCACTCCGTTTCTGATACTTACTTGTTAATTAACTTCGATTCCACCAATAGGTTCTTAATCGCTTGTGCTGCTTCAGCATATGTAAGGTTCGATTTTGGTGAAATTCTTGTTGTGCTAGTTCCATTAAATACACGCGCAGACAACACTTCTTTTACATAATTGGTTGCCCAGTTTCCTACTTGCTCATAGTCTGTATAGTTTTGGTATCTTGTTGTGTCGCTGCCAGTAAGCTTAGTAACCTTCATCGCTCTCTGATACATGACCATTGCTTCTTCTCTTGTAATCTGTTGGTCCGGTTTGAATGTACCATCTGGATATCCTGATACAATGCCATGTTCAGTTGCTAATTATCTGGAGTCAAAAACTATTACACTTCATACATTTATGACTCTAGGACGGCTTTCCCAATCAGCGAGCTCTATTGTCCAATACTTTGCCCATTCCTTCATTTCGCCATATTCCGGATGATTCGGATTCAGCATAATTTCTCGGAAGCTCACAAATCCTCCCACTCCGCCCACATCCTCAGGTGGTGTTTGCCCACTTGCTTCCAGCAAATAGGGTGATTCCTTGTCGTACTCCTGGATCACACGAACAAGCTGGATTTCATGTTCCCAGTTATCCCCCATATCATAAGTATAGATCATATACTTATGATATGGCAAAAACTCCGATAACGTATGTCCTTTCATTAAAGTAGCATTCTCATCATACTCCAGGTCCTCCTCAAATGGAACTAGTCTGGCAACCGCTACACCATTGTTGTCCTCAAAGATGGTAAAATCATAAAGGTGATAATTCTGCCAGCTAAACACCGATTGCAACACCTTATGTAAACGTGTAAATTCTATATCAGCAGGTACAATAATTCTCCGCACCCCTTTGTATACTTCCAGATCAAGTGTAATCATCAATTCAAAGGCACGATATTTATAAGCTTGCTTTCCTGTAAGTTCAGAAAGTGCACTAATCATTGATTTGTAAGGGTAGAACCCCTCTTTATTATTACCGGAACAATTGACAATACGGTAATTTGCAGAAACACCAACTGTATCACTAAACATTTTTGCAATACCATTATATTCATTTCCAACATGAAAAGCGCATTCAACTCCTGCTTTTGCTACCCACGACGCTGTCTGTCTGTTACGATTTTGGGTAAACTCCACCTCGCCTGCCAATTGCATATAATCATTGACAAGATCCGGGTTTAAATTCATGGACAGCAGTGTATTTAAAATGGCCGTTCTCATCATTTTCGCTACATTTTTTAAATCCTTCCGCTTAACTTGGTAAATAGCAACGGTAAAGCGCGTTGCGTTGTTAACCAACACAAGCATATCCTCTGCTCTACGATTATCCCAAACCTTTGTCCAATTTG
>CAYZDF010000188.1:0-1788 GCA_964477085.1 uncultured Gracilibacteraceae bacterium
CTGATCGCTAAAAAAGTCTGCAGTTCATTCTGCAGACTTTTTGCTTTGCTCTTACTTTCTCACACTGAACATATTGTAATTTTTATTGTCCTTGCCGGAGAGATAGTTCAGCATTCCCAATGCCCTTCCGGTACCGACGGCTACACAGCTGAGGGGATCGTCGGCCAGATACACTGGAACCTTGGTTTCACTGCTGAGAAGCTTGTCCAAACCAGGCAGAAGTGCTCCGCCGCCCGTTAGGACCACTCCTTTGTTAACAATATCTGCCGATAGCTCGGGGGGTGTTTTTTCCAACACCTCTTTTACCGCTCCCACAATATCCGCCAATGTCTCTTTTATCGCTTCATGGACCTGATAGTTTGTAACGGTAACCGCCATGGGCAATCCCTGCACCAAGTCTCTGCCTTTTATTTCATAAGACTTCTCTTCTTCGTCTTGGGGATACGCTGTTCCGATAGCCATCTTTATCTCTTCCCCGGTACGCTCTCCAATGGCTAAGTTAAATTTCCGTTTTACATAGCGCACAATGGCTTCATCAATTTTGTCCCCTGCCACTCTTATAGACCTGCTGCAGACTATTCCTCCCAGGGAAAGCACCGCAACATCAGTGGTTCCTCCCCCTATGTCCACCACCATGGTACCGCTGGGCTCAGAAATATCCAATCCGGCACCCAGAGCAGCTGCCAAAGGTTCTTCTATTACAAATGCTGATTTTGCCCCCGATTGCATGGCTGCTTGCCTGACTGCTCTTTCCTCAACCCCTGTGACCCCTGAAGGGATGCAAACCATAACCCGGGGGCGAAAGAACAGCCTTCTGCCACCGGCTTTTGCAATGAAGTATCTTAGCATCTTTTCGGTAACTTCATAATCGGCAATAACCCCGTCTCTCAAAGGACGAATAGCCACTATATTGCCCGGTGTCCTGCCAATCATATTCCGGGCTTCGGAACCTACCGCAATTACTTTATTGGTGTCTTTGTTTATTGCTACAACTGAGGGCTCTTGAAGAATTATTCCTTTACCCTTTATGTACACCAATATATTGGCAGTACCTAAATCTACTCCGATATCAACACTAAACATGAACTTTCCCCTTTCCTGCTATGACCCTATTACAGGATAACTTAGCTTTGCTCAAAAAATCTGAATGTTATCCCCAGTATAAGGTACTAAATTCTACAGAATAAGGGAAAATCCTTCATTTTCTACTACTAAAGGTTTTTTATAAACTTTCTTTTTGTGGCTTCTCCCCCCCGCAGGTGACGCTCAGCTTTATTTTGCTCCAGCACCCTTTTAATTCGCCCTGCTTTTTCTTTATCTAAAGAAGGAAGCCTTTCTGTCATATCTTTATGTACAGTACTTTTGCTCACTTCAAATACCTGAGCTGCTCGACGAACTGTTGCCTGGGTTTCCAGTATATAGGCACAAATATCAAGCACCCTTTTCTGGATATATTCCTGCATAACAATGCCCCCTACCGGCTAATAACTGTTAAGTCCGTCGAATTGACCGTTAATTTGGCAAAAAGCTGTCAGCGATATAAATCTATCCCTGACGTTGATGTTCGGTCTCGGCAGGCTTTAATAATATATATGCAGGTGGAGGCTATAAATTAACGGAAAACAATGGTATCTTTGCTACTGTGCATTCCTTTGGGGCCAGAAGACAGAAGTCAGAAGTCAGAAGTCAGAAGTCAGAATTATTTTTGACTTCCTCAAATGAACAACCTATAAAAAATCTAAGAAGAAGGTTTTCTTAGATTTAAGACTATTTATGGACAACTCAACT
>CAYZDF010000189.1:0-1768 GCA_964477085.1 uncultured Gracilibacteraceae bacterium
ATAGAGAAATAAGTGATATATCAGGAATTGATCTGGCGATTTCAGAACAGAAGTTGTTAAAAGGAGGAAACCCTGCTTACATTTATTGTAGGTGTTATGAATTAGGAGGATCTGTTCCTATTAATGAGGGTTGGTGTGGTCTGGGGAGTTGGTATGAGTGTGATATGGCACTTCTACAGCTTTATCCTGATCTGAATTGTGAATGTGAAGATAATCAGAATCACTAAAGTATGTAATGCTTCCTGCCAGTTGTACATCCGATACTACCAGAGGCAGTACAGAAGGCAGGAAGCTATTTAAAGGCAAAAGATGGTTAGGGAGCAGATGTTAATAATACCTTTCATATTGGCATTTACAATTTCAGGTTGTAATCATGATTATTTTGCCAACACTATTGAGGTTGTCAATTTAGAATCTGGACTTAATGCCCCAACCCAGGTAAGTTTAAGTCAGTACGCCACAGATGTCAGTTACTTGTGTCTTGAAATGAATGATAATTTTCCACTTAAGGGTGTCTACACTTTTGATTCGCATGATAGTTTAATGCTTATCAGTGACCCCCAAGGGTTTTTTCTTTACACAACCAGCGGCGGCTTATTATCGATAGTTGGCAGAATTGGCCGTGGACCTGGAGAGTATACTTATGGGTTAAATGGAAGAATAGGGGAGAACTTGAATATCTATATCAATGACGGTAGAGGTCTGGTAGAATACAATTACAGAGGAGAATTTTTATCGAGATATCAAGTTTTTAGCAATCCGGAAATATTTAAATGGGCACCAACTGCATGGACTATGATTTGTGATTCTCTCATCTTTGTTCATATTCGAAATAATTCCGGTAGAGAGGAGTTCAAAGCTTTCATGATTGACAAAGACGGCGCCATACATCGCAGGTTTAAGAATCACATTTTTTATGAGGGTCGGGCTGGGACACAATCCTCCTTCGCGAGGTTATATAGCATTAATGGGCAGGTTACATTCCTAGAGTCATTTAATGATACATTATTTCGATTAGGTATCAATATGGAGCTAGACCCAGCCTATGTCTTTCACTGGGGAAAATACTTCATTTCGCCAAATGAGTATTGGAGTCGATTTGCGCTTAGTACACTACAGGAAAGGCAGTGGGCAAGGGCTAACGACCTTTTCGAGACCAGGGACTTCATTTTCATTGATGTCCTAAGCTATATGACAATTATGAAAAGGACATTTCCCATAAATATTCCCGGTGTCTCCTCTACGTTATATACCACTCGTATACTTGGCGTTTATGATAAGAATACCAGGAAACTTGTTATTGCCGAAATAACCAGAACAGATGAAAAACTGCAGATCACAGGGCTTTTCAATGACATTGACGGCGGACCTAAATTCTTTCCAAGGTTCAGAATGGGAGACGACCGATTAGTAATGCCTATCGACGCATACGAGCTGAAGAGTTATATTAAGAGCGATAGTTTTAAGAATGCTTCGGCCTTGCGCCCGGAAAAGAAGAAAGCACTTGAAGATCTGGCGAACAGCCTTTCAGTCGATGACAATCCGGTGCTGATGGTGGTGACACTGAAATGACGGTGCCCGGTGTCTGGCATTCGGCATTTTCCAACCCGAATAAGGTAAGCCTCCTCTCCTTTTAGCTTCTTGTATCCATATGGCCGTGGATTATCTGCCAGACCCGCTATTGCTGCTTTAATTACCGGGATAGCCTTACTGCCCAGCTTGATTATTTGCTTTTGGGTATATCTCTCAATGAGAAATGTATACTTCA
>CAYZDF010000190.1:0-1751 GCA_964477085.1 uncultured Gracilibacteraceae bacterium
GCCGGAACTCTGAAAGTGCCCTTTCCCGCAATTCCGTAATGAATGCATCCAGAATTTCATCTTGTACAACTGCCATCTTAAATCACCTCAGCACACACAATAAACGAAGAAGCAGCGGAAGTCCATAGGGGAAAATAGATAAAGAGCAGCCTCACCCTCATTAATAGAGATAGAGAACATGGCTGCAGCCTTAAAAAAGGCAAAAATAAAACACCAAACGATTTTCGCTTGGCATTTATAATGAATATATTACGTTATTTGCTGCCCTGCTGTTTTTTCTTGCTGGTCTTTTTACCCATCGTCATCCGGTGAAATTTCCTCGGCAAGCTGAAGCCTTTGAAGTACAAATTCCATTACATGGTCAGCATCAGCAATGGCTGTTCTCATATCGTTGTGTGAAATTTGCATCTCTAAAGGATATATCGGCTCGCCATATCTAGCAAGTCTTCCACAAGACTCAATCAACTTATCAAAAGTTTTGTCAATATCCATGCACATACGGCATAACATTTCTAAGTCGTAAGTCCGGGGCGGTTCAACATTATAGTATATAAGAAAACCTTTTACCGCTTCTTCGGCTGCCTGTTCGCTGTGATAGCAGATGATTTCCAATGGAACCGGACGCATACCCAGGAGATGCTTTGCGCAGCTGATATCTTTATTTGCAAAATCAAGCCATCCTTTGACTATATTGACTTTGTCCATATAACATCACCACATCTCTGGTAATCGTGCTTTTAATAGTAAAGCAATAAGGTTCCGCTATCATAATTTGATATATCTATGCTACAGCTGCATATCCATGCCGCTATCCAGCTTTGGAATTTGTATGTGCAAAAGCCGCATGACTTCCTTTTGGGATTCAATAACCCGCTCCGCAATAAATCGTTCAAAAGGTTTGTCATCTCTATGGGCTTTTTCAAGAAGTTCAATGTATTCATGTCTAAGCACTGGAGGAATTACAGCCAAAAGATATCCATCCTGTATCAGTGCGGTGTTCATAATGAGCCTCGCAATTCTGCCATTTCCGTCTTTAAACGGATGAATGAAGACAAATCTTTTATGGAGCTGTGCTGCAAACACTACCGGATGAAACTTCTCTCTTTCGGTTGCAATCCACTGAAAAAATCCATCCATTTCTTCCTGTATGCGTTTTGTTTCTGCCACAGGATATCTGGAGCCGCTGATGAAAACATCCATGTCACGGTATCTTCCGGCATATTCTTTCTCTATATTCTCATAAAACATTTGATGCATTGTCAGAACATCTCTTTCCGTGATGGTTCTATTTTTAAGCAGTGTGAACATGAAATCATAGGCTTTGGCGTGACCGATTGCTTCAAAGGTAAAACGCAAGGGTTTACCGCCAACAGTCAATCCATCCTCAAGCAACACTTTGGTTTCACTTTCCGTAAGGGTATTTCCCTCAAGAGCATTGGATGACCAAGTAAGGCCGATACGATAGTATTCTTTAAGTTGTGTCAGCACCTCACCCTCGAAGGGTCTTCGCTCGTCTATGGCAGCCTTATATAAGTCAAGTAATCTGTATATATCCATCTTTATTCACCTATTTTCATTGTATTTATCATTTAATTATACCACAAAAACTTCCATTTAGTCACCAAAAATCACCCATCTCTCACCATCGAAGTCCTCAAATTTTTCGGTAGTCACATTCTGCTCAAAGTACACGGCAAGGATTCTTTTGATGTCCTCTTTTTCGGCCCTTTTAACGGAAAAGCCCTGCTCTC
>CAYZDF010000191.1:0-1719 GCA_964477085.1 uncultured Gracilibacteraceae bacterium
ATTGGCCAAAACATCGGGTTCAATAAAGCGCAGGGGATGGCTGTCACTCTTAAAGTGTTTATGATTAAATAAAAATGGAGGTTCTGATCACCGAAAAATCCCTGGTCTGATCAACAGGAAATCCCTGTCAAGATCAGCATAAAACTCCTAAAGAGAACTGGAAAAATCCCTGGTGAAATTACTCCTTTAAAAAGCATTATGCTAAATTCTTCTTGTAGAGATACAAGGAGGAAGAAAGGATGACAAAAAGTATGGAGCAAATTCACCGCATTAAGGAACTTCAGCTTCAGGAAAAAGGACCGTATCAGATTGCTAAAGAACTTAATATTGATCCAAAGACAGTCCGAAAGTACATGGAACAGGAAGATTTTTCGCCAAAAATACCCATACCGGAGATCAGAACATCCAAAATGGATCCTTATCGGAATACAATCGAAACATGGCTTAACGAAGATGAGCAAAACCGGCATAAGCAGCGTCACACATCCAAGCGGATTTACGACAGACTATCAAAGAAATTTCCAGAGTTTAACTGCTCATATCCAACGGTAAACCGTTATGTCAGAAACTTAAAACAACAGCGCAAGATTGGCAAAGAAGGTTACCTCGAATTAGAGTGGCATCCAGGAGAAGCCCAGGCTGACTTTGGCGAATGCGATCTTATCTTAAACGGTTCAAGAAAAACCTGCCGCTACCTGGTTGTATCATTTCCGCAAAGCAATGCTGCTTTTGTCCAATGCTTTCTGGGTGAAACAGCGGAATGTCTTTGTCAGGGACTTATGGATATCTTTTACCACATAAAAGGCGTACCGAATCGTCTGATCATTGATAATGCCACAGGTGCCGGTAGACGGATTGGTGAGGTCGTGCGCCTCACGCAATTATTCAAACGGTTTCAGGCCCACTTTGGATTTAAAATCACGTTTTGTAATCCGGCCAGCGGTCATGAGAAAGGCAATGTTGAAAACAAGGTTGGTTATGTCCGCCGCAATTACTTTGTACCTTTGCCATCGGCAGTGTCACTTTCAGAATGGAATACGGAATTATTTGAACTCTGTGAATTAGATAATGCCCGTGAACACTACAAAAAAGATCTCCCCATTTGTGAACTGTTTGAAGCCGATCGTAAAGCAATGCTGCCTCTGCCGCGTCATCCCTTTGAAGCCTGCCGATATGAAAACGTCAAAACAAACGGATATGGGAAATTTGTTTTGGATGGGAAGCATACCTACTCATCGTCACCCAGGCATTCAAGCCGTGAAATCCTTGTCCGAATCAGCGCGCATTTCATCGAACCTCTTGACCAAAATGGAGAAGTTATCTCCAAGCACCCGCGAGAATACGGCAGCGAAAGAACAGATACTGTCGATTGGGTCACCCTGCTCGATCAGCTGATCGCTAAACCGGGAGCATGGAAAAACTCAGCGATGCGTAACCAAGTATCCTATGAAGTGCGGGACTATATGGATGAACAGGATAAAAGCGGTTTAAGACAAGTCCTCAGGCTCATTAAGGACCTATCGGGTCGTTACGGATTAGACATTGCCATCACTTCTCTGCAGGAGGCCATAGTCCGCAAGCGAACTCAGGGAATATCCGTTAACGCGGCAATGATTGCCGGACGAATCGCTCATTATGGGCTGGATACGCCAAGTGAACCGGGCCCGAATATGAGTGTCTATGACGCACTTTTGCCGGAATCAGGAGGTAACCTATATG
>CAYZDF010000192.1:0-1663 GCA_964477085.1 uncultured Gracilibacteraceae bacterium
GCTGTAATTACAAGTCTCTTTGCTGTGCTTACGGTTGTCAATTTGAGTCTGGCAAACCCCAGATCATCAGGTGAGAACACCCTCGACATGCTTGAAATCATGACCCGCGCCTTCGATGAGAGTGAGGGTGGACAAGGTGGTGATAGGTTTGACAAAGAAACGTGCGAGTGTCACATTGGAGGTGTGAAATTACCTGATTTCTCAAGTTTCGTAGGAATGACATGGAAATGCATACCAGGTAATAAATTTGATACGTGTGATCCACATCCGGGTTGTGGTCCGGGGGCTTCTTGCCCAGCACCACCTCCGGCATAATGGAGTTGTTTAATATGTACGATTATTTGACGTCTGCAGATTAAGCGGACGTCAAATAATTCAAGGAAAATATTATTGAAACCTTTTATGCGATTAATATGGAAAAAAACACATTAACAGTACTGTTGCTGAAGATCATCATGATAGTATCCTTATTGCCTTCTTGTAGTTCCAAACAAGCCCCAGCTTCTAAAGACATTACAAATATCAAAGCCCTTGAGAACAGGATTCCAAAACTTAATACTACTGACTATATCGATAGTTCGCAGGTAAATGTTATTAAGCTTGATGACAAGGGCAGAATCTTTATTTGGTTCAATAACTAAATTGCAACGAACAGATAGTAATATTTTCATACTGGATGCGACACACTCTAAGAGCTTACTGGTTTTTGATAATTCAGGGCGTTTTTGGAATTCAATAGGATTGCATGGAAGAGGGCCAGGAGAGTTGATATACATAATGGACTTTTGTATTGATGAGGAAGAGGAGTCAGTGATAATCACATGCAATACTGGAAAAATCTTAAAGACCGATATCCATGGAAATGTTATTAATGAGGTTAAACATTTAGCAGGAGCTTTGACGAATATAATATACTATAATGGTAGTTACTATGGTTATACTGGCGCCAGACCAGGGCAGGAATATGGTAGTTACCAGATAGTTAAGCTAGACAGGAATTTGGAGATTGAGGAGTATTTTTTACCCTTCAACGACCCTCTGCCCGTCTTATTAAGAAACCCCAATGCTCTTTATAAATATAAGGGGGAAGTATTCTTTCTCAGTATAATTGACAATGCAATCTATCAGTTAAAGGAGGATAGCTTTACCATAAAATATTTCTTCGATTTTGGTGCCAAGGCACTCAATCTTAAAGACATCTCCTCTCCGGATCTGATTTTTGGAACCAATTATTCCTTTCTTTGGAACTACGTAGTTGAGGGCGATAGTTTAATATTAATGTCAGTTTTTGACAATGGGCGCCCCTGGCTAGCTTTTCTGCATAAAGGGGAAAACAAGTTATATATTGTCGAGTCGATTATTGAAGATGTCCAAGGATTCACGAATCCCATATCGCATTTTGCAGGTAGATTTATCTCGGTTATAGCAAGCCATAAGTTTCTAAAGGACTTTCCTTTATGGAGCAATACTGTTTCTCCTGATGATAATCCGTTATTGTTAGAATACAGAATCAAGTCAGGATTTAGGTAAAGAGTAAGTATTTCGGACGAAGGTGTGGCAGGCGTAAAAGGTCAACTGGATGAAGATATGCTGTAAAACATATTTATTATGGGGGGGGTAAATACCTGTATGACAGCTTGGTAGGGACGTCCGGGCTATCTCG
>CAYZDF010000193.1:0-1625 GCA_964477085.1 uncultured Gracilibacteraceae bacterium
AGCGCTCCCCTGCGTCGGGATAACACCTACGAAACTTACCGCCGTGCCGTTACAGTTAATGGCAGAGAGCACACCATAAAAGAAACTGGATTCTGTTTATTCTTAGATAATGAAACCTTGATTTGATAGAATTGTTACCCTTAGAGGCAAATGGAAATGATTATAAAAGTACAAATAGAAGTATTCCCGTCCCGATGATTATGAATAAAAAGAGTTCATTGAATCTCTATGATGGATCATCAAGTGACGACCATGCTTCTGGTTAAGAGAAGAAATGAAATGAATAGAGCTACGCTTATTTTCGCTGTGATTATACTCCTTTTGGGGTCAGAAGGACAATCCCAAATTAGTTATTCTGTAAAAGCAGAAACAGGTTTCTTAAAATATCGAACCAATACTATTCAGATTGATCCCGGACCAAATTGGAAAGGGTATAATCTTTACGAAGAAAACGGCATAGATATTAATATTGTAAATGGTTTCAATTATGATAATAAAGTATACGTTGGAGTTGGTACAGGGTATTTAAACTTTGAAGGAATAAGTGGTTTGTCGGTCTTCTCAGACCTTGAATACCTACCATTAAAAACCAGGTTTACACCACTCATAAACTTAAAAATCGGATATAGTCATATATGGAATCAATACGATAATGGTACCGGCACTGCTCTTGGAGAGTTGTGTCTAGGACTGAATTATAGGCTGATAGACAAAATTAATCTATATATGAAAGCGGGGTTCTTAGTAACTCAGCAATCATTGATTACTCCACTTAGATTTGGAGTTAGGTTTTGATACTAAGGCACTGAGGCCATAATTGAAAAACAATTAAGAAAAAAGAATACCCATTGAGCATGTATGATTTGCAATTGGAGATCAAGGCATTTAGAGCAATACGTATTGGGATTGGTATCCTTTCTATTGTAGGAGGAATCGTCTATTTTATCTATCATATACAAGACTTTAGAGTCATTTCTATCATACTAGCAATTGTCTGGATAATCTTCGGGATACAACATTTGACAAATGATTTTGGGGCAAATAAGATTCATGTTAAACCAACCGAAGAAGGACTTTTAATCCGATGGGCTGGGATTCGTCGGCAAAGGATTATTAACTCAGAACAAATAGAAAACATTACATTCAACCGTTACTATATAACTATTAACCGCAAAAATGAGAGACCGATCATGCTAGCTCTTAGAGACTTTGAAGTGTCTCAGAAAAGAATGGCTTACAATTACTTTAGTGAGATAGCAGAAAGATACAATGTCGAACTAATAAGAAACTAACTCAGATCATAGCCACTAACTGTAACACGGACGGTAAATTTCATAGGCTTGTCACGGTTTTTGCAAACCGTCTCCAGCCATCAAGACAACACAGGCAATGTAGAGATTGGTACCAGACCATTTAGAAGTACCATAAATCAATAACGGTGGATTCACCTCGAAACATATTCAACATCAAGAACCTACCCTACCCCTCGCAGTGCCGGTCATGGTGGCAAAAACCGCGCCATACCCTCCTGGGGGTGGCTTTAGAGAGTTTCCCCCCGGGCAGCACCCAAGGTGAAGCGCTCCCCTGCGTCGGGATAACACCTACGAAACTTACCGCCGTGCCGT